>WTJN01000095.1 GCA_011526265.1 Candidatus Arcticimaribacter sp.
ATGACACAACGGGGGATTATCAGGCGATGTGGGTTGCGGCGATTGTCCTTGGCCTAATCGCGACGGTGCTGCATTTACCAATCCGCGAAACACCAGGGGCGCTGGCCAAGGCCGAGGTATCATAATTCAGGTTTTTGGGATGGTACCGCCTCCCACGCTCGCCCTATTTTTGAGAAAGATAAAAACACAACAATAACAGTTAGTTATCTGAGCTGAGAATAGGAGGAAATCCTCCAAAGTGTTCCTGTTGGTCCTCTAAAGTATTCCCGAGAACACCCGAAAAAGGTTCCTGTTCGGTTCCTACTACCTGTATCGCCTGTCCAAAATAGCCTCTGTGGTGCCGCTGAGGGGCACAATCCAGTGCAGTTCCCCACGAGATTGACGAGAGAGCACTTCAGCTACCAATCCTAAATTGGGGCTCTACCCAAGTGTTCTCCCAATCTAACTCCTCTGAGAGTGAATAGATGTGTGCCCACTCATCAAGGTAAGCCTTCGCTACCCTCTGATCGTGAAACAGCACGCAGTTCTCAAAGGACTGAGTAGCTGTAAAGGAGTGATTGTAGGATCCAGTCCAAACCTTCTCTGCTTGAAGTGCCTCAGCATAGTCATCGTTGATCCTACGAAGGAACACCATAAATTTATTATGATTGCGAGGAGACAGCCCTTTCTGTGAAGTAGAGAACTCCCCAGCACAACGAACAGCATCCATTCTTTCTTCTGAAGCGATATTGAGAGTGCTTACAAGACAATCAACCAATGAATACTTGATGAAACCTCTCAGAGCATCATAACGCTGCCGTATCTGGGTTTTCGTGGCATTCTTATCAGGTCTCAGAAAGTCTTCCTTCTGAACCACTATCTGGCAAGGTTTCTTTGAGAGGGCTTCCAAGATTGGCTTGGATGTTAACCAAGCAACACAACCAACAACAGCATCTGACTGATCAATCAGTTCAACTATCTTCTCTTCCAACCCATCAAAGAAGACTTCCACCTCTGCTCCAGAAAAGGAGTGATGAGTTCTCCTCTGAACACCCCTATTACCCCTATCTACTGGTGTGGTGAGCTTATTGAGATTTGACATTCTTTCGTATCCATCCCTCAGCGTCCTTCCAGAACTCCTCATAGACAGCTCGGCCTTCCTCTGGGGTATCAAAGGTTCCAAGGTGGTAGTAGTCTCCCAAGAAGTTAGCTCCCGCCTTATACTTACCTCCGTGAGCTTTAGATACTCCCCCAGTGAAGCTATCAGTGTTAGCTAGATTACTCCTTCGATCGGAAGTCCTGAGGTTCTCAATACGGTTATCATCTTTGTTGCCGTTAATGTGATCTATCTCCAACTCCTCATTGAAGTCTTCTCCGTGGTGCCATTTGAAAATAACCCTATGGAGAAAGTAGTTCTGGGAACGGAAGTTTAGTCGCCAATATCCGCCACTCTTACACTTCCAACCACACCTGACCCCTCTAATCTTCTTGAAAGCTTGTTCAGTGCCAAGCAAGAACCCTTCTGGGTCATAATCATAGTATGCTCTGAGATACTCTTGGTCAGGGGTTAACTTGAACCTGTCCTTTCGTTTGGGAGTGTAGAAGACCCTCTTCTGAATTGGACACCAAGTTGTGTGACCTGGGAGTGGCTCAGTTGAATAAGGAGTCTTACCTCTCGTCGGTCCATGTCTAAAACCTTGGTTCTGTCTATTACCGAGTAGGTTGAACTTTGGTGTGAATTTCAGGGTTTTCTGCCTTTCAGAAAGAAGACAACTCTCCTCATCTTCGAACCACTCCGTTATTTCAATACGCTGTATCTCTCCAGACACCATTGCCTTTCGATGAAAGGTATTCCTACCTTTGGTTTCATAAGCGCGAACACGATTGTCTGCCAGCGTACCTTTTCCGAGATAAACCAATTCACCGTCATCATCGTAATGTTCGTAGTGGTAAAACTTCTTTGTCACACAACTCTCCTTATGTTCGAATCACAAGGTAGCGCCAACCAATCTGTATGTCAAATTTGTGTTTATAATGAATAGTTTACCATTCTTTCTTAATCTTATTTATTCTTTCTTATTCTTGAAAATGCTCCCTGAGGGGCACCCTTATTCTTAAGCCTCACCGACGAAGATAAGAGAGTTATTTTCTTTCTGCTCACAACTAATCAAGATTATTGGTCTTTCTACTTTAATATCCTTTTAGAGCTAAAAGCCCATAACTACTCATACTCAATAACATCATCCCCAGCTTGCTTCAGCTGATCCGATAAAGTTAGTTCAATAAACCTAGCTGGAGCCTGTTGGGAGGTCCCCCTATTGAGGTCTTCAATATAAGGAGCATCATTAGTTATGCTGACTTGTATGTCTCCCTCATTATTTCTCCCTAACTCCGTCGCCCAGCGAGAACGAGCAAAGCCAGTATCAACGGGAGTAGCATCCACAAGAGCATCTTTAATCTTGTTAGCTTGTTTGAGAAGCTCAGTTGGAACCTCCTTCTGAGCCTCTTTTTTCACCCTCTTGAGTTCAGCCTCAATATTGGTGACCCTTATCATTTTGAGAAAGTGCCAGACTGCTTCAAGGGAACATTCCTCTTGAGGCGATAGACACCGTACTGGGTCTTCACAACATACTTGGGTAGTCTCTCCGCCATTATCTGCCACTCACAGGACTGCTCTTGAATCGAGCGATAACGCGAAACCCACGGGAACGCTTGTAAAAAGTTCCTGCTAAAATGAAAAGTGGTTCCCGAAAGTGTTCCCGTAACAAGCCTGAAAAGCCTTACTGGCAATACTTTATGGAAGATTTGGGGGAGTTATGGTACCGCCTCCCCGGCTCGAACGGGGGACCTCTGGATCCACAATCCAGCGCT
>WTJN01000098.1:0-15857 GCA_011526265.1 Candidatus Arcticimaribacter sp.
AATAAGATTTAAAGCAATTCCAATGTACAAAAAAATATAATTGATTGATTATTATTTTTTTATCTTTGATATGTTGTTCATGAAGAAGATGCTATGCTGGGGTTACACGACATTCAATACTTGTACGAATTTCTTTTTTGGCTGATTACTTTTTTGATTCTCCGCTTGGTTTGGCACCTGCCAAAAGTTCGCTTGGCCTATGGCTATTTTGTCGCTACACTAAACGTTTTTGCCATTGCAATGTATACGCTCTCGGCCATGAAAGGACAAATGTCTAACTTGGATGCCTTTGCCTTTGGTTTTCTTCACGCCATGGTAGCGGTCGTTATGCTCACCCTTATTCACAAAGAAGTGGCCATAGAGCAAAAAAAACAACAGGAGCATTAATTTGTCCTCAACAATCCATCTGCGCATTTTTTGATTGCATCCCATTTTATTGTTGTATTTTGTCTCTGCAAAATAATCTCGTTATGCGTATTACACTTTCAACATTGTTCTTTTGGGCGGTATTTTTGATCTCTCCCTGCTTATCGGCTCAATCTGTAAAAAAAATTAAATCTGAAATTCAAACCTCAGTGGATCAACAGCAAAATGACCTCATAGGGGTAAGTGATACCATCTGGGAAGCAGCGGAAACCTCGTTGGAAGAATACACCTCATCCAAAGCGTTGAAAGATTATGCCCGCGCCAATGGATTTACGGTCACAGAGAATGTGGCAGATATTCCCACTGCCTTTATGGCGAGCTATGGTTCTGGTCGTCCAATCATTGGGATATTGGGAGAATTTGATGCCAATGCGGGAATTTCACAAAAACGACAACCCACCCGAGAAGCCCGTGTAGAAGGAGGAGCCGGACATGGTTGTGGGCACAACTTATTTGGCACAGCAAGCCTTGGAGCAGCGGTGGCGATCAAAGAACAAATCGAAAAAGGCCAATTGAAGGGGACGGTGATTTTTTATGGTACACCGGCAGAGGAAACCATTTTTGCCAAGGTCTGGATGGCCCGTGCAGGGGTCTTTGATCAACTGGACGTTTGTATGGACTGGCATCCCGGAGCAAAAATTGAAGCAGGAACGCAAAGCAGTAAGGCATTGGTTGATTTTCGTGTGAAATTTTATGGCAGCTCCGCGCACGCCTCTTCCGACCCATGGAATGGAAAAAGTGCCGTGGATGCTATGGAGCTTTATACTACTGGGCTGAATTATTACCGTGAGCACATTTTACCGACATCGCGAATCCACTATCAAATCGAAAAAGCCGGTGATGTTGTGAACGTGGTTCCAGACTATGCACAGATTTGGACAAGACTGCGTGAAAATAACCGTGAAAAAGTTGACGTTCTCTACGAGCGTGCATTGAAAATTGCAGAAGGCGCTGCCTTGATGACAGGGACCACACACGAGGTAAAACTTATTTCAGGAATCTATGAAATTCAAGTCAACCGTACTGGTGCAGAAGCTCTACAAAAAAATTTAGAAAACCTGGGAGAAATTTCCTACACCCAAGAGGAAGTCGACTATGCCAATACCATACTTCGAGAAACAGGAAAACCCGAAAAAGGACTCGATGGATCGGTTCACCCACTTCGAGAAACACTTCCTGCACAAGGCGGTTCGACCGATGTGGGTGATGTGAGTCAGATTGTTCCCACCATTCGAATGTCAGCAACCGTGGCTGCCAGCGGTGGTCCATGGCACTCTTGGGCCGTTGTGGCTTGCACGGGAATGTCTATTGGTCACAAAGGCATGCTTTATGCCGCCAAAGCCTTGGCCATGACCATGGCCGATCTTTATAAAAACCCTGCTTTGGTGGAAGCGGTGAAAAAAGATTTTAAAGACAATAAGGTCAATGATACCTATGATCCGCGCATTTTGCCCGGGCCACCAAGTTTAGATTAATCTCTTTTTTTTAGAGTGAATCTTTCATTTGGGGAACCCAAATAAACTCGGCTTTGGCCTTTCTTTTCTTGGGACCGTCTAAAAATATTTGATCGCCAAGTCTGTGGGCCCAAAGCAACTTTTGATGTTTCCCCAATGTTATTTGCTTTATGATTTGTCCATTCTTTTCTACACGGACGGTGAAAGAGTGTTTTCCCTTATTTTTAATGCGTGCAACCGACACAGAATCAGTCTTGGGTCGGAGCGTCGCATCTTGACCAGCGCCCTTTCCAATCATACACATGGATTGCCCTGCGGTCAAGGTAAAGGTTTGGGCCATTCCCTGATGCGATCCAAAAAACAACAGTAGGAGGACGAAAGAAGAAAAGTATACGCTATTTCGTGACGAAATCATAGGGGTAAATGAACAACATTTCTTAGTTTTAAAAAAAATGTGAATGAGAAAAAGTATCCTCTTTCTATTGTTTATGTGCAGCCTAAATGTATGTGGGCAACGGTTCGATATCGTTCGCGCGGTATACCAAGATGAAGAAGTACCCTCAAAAGGAGAAATTTTTGTGGATGTTACCAATGCGTCGATTGAGTTTAATGTAAACGGTCAAGAAATGACGTTGCAAAAGATGACCTTTAAAAAAGGAGAAGCAGGTCAGTTGTTGTGTTACAAAGAAAACATAGACACCAAAAAGAGAGTCATCTTTTCACCCAATAAAACCCTAAGTGATAGTCTTCGCCAAGTGACACACATCATGACCTATACTGTTGTACAACCTTTTTCGAACCAAAAAATGGAAGTCATCTATCATTTGACCAAACAACGATTGCGGAGAAAACCGTAAGATCATTTCCATTTGTGTATTGACTCAACCATTGATGACAGATCTTTCTCTAATCTCGGGATAATCGGCCCTTTCGTCAGTAAAACAAAAACGACGCAACCAGAATCACGACCAAGGCAAATGGTAGGATGAACAGCGTATTGATCCCCATCACTGCAATGGTCTTTATAAAGCTTTTTTGGGGAGTTTCTTCATAAAACCGTTGGCTAGATTTCCATAAATACACGAAAATCAAAACGGCCACCACTCCTTTGGAATACATGGAATTGATGGCAAATAAGCGGTTCCAAACAAGAAAAATAGACAACAGTAGAAACAAAAAAGAAAAGAAATAAAACCCAAAAACTAAATGGTGTGCAAACGGCGATTTTTTCCTGTAGATCCAATGCAGCAATAAAGAAAAAACAGGTAAAAAGAAAAATAAGGCAATAGGGATGGTGTCAAAAAACGATTGAAGAATCCCTCCTCCTCGATTGACATGAAACTTGAGGTATTGTTCGGCAAAGATGCGTTCTATCCATGGTGATGATTGATCGATCTCTAGGGCGGCCAGTGATCATCAAGTGGTGCATTGACGGCCACGAGGCTATCCAAAATCATCAATCGTGGATCAAAATTGATTTGTAACCCATTCGTCGAGCTGCTTTGTTCGCTTGTCCACTCACTTTGCTCACTCAAATCTTGTACCGAATGAATTGGAGCATTCTCTACAGTAGCTGAAGTTCTCCGGGTAGCACCCTGTTTGACTTGACGCCTTGCATTCGACTTTTGTAAAGTCAGCTGGTCAAAATTATTTTTTATTTCACGGTTCATATCCCTGTCCATTTGTCGTACGTCGAACGAAAACAGAAAAAAGAAAACCACTGAGACAAATAAATAACATTGCGCGGGGTGCAGATACTGCATTCGCTTACCTGAGACGAAGGCTTTGGTCACATGGCCTGGCTTGAACAGCAACGGAAGTAGGCTTTTAAAAAACCGAGCATCAAAAGAAAAATAATTGCTGATCGTATTATAAAACAAAACACCTACTGTCAGTTGCTCTTCTACTTTTTGCCCACAGTTAGAACAATAGGCAGGGGTTATTGTAAGCGGAGAGTTGCAGTTGGCGCAACGGTTTGTTGGCAGGGTATTTTTTTTTCATTTTCTCGTGGGGCTGGATCGATTGATCGTGCTTTTAGCACATTATTTTTTTTATATCGCAACACATAGGTCTGTATAAAAACACTCGATAGCATCATTTACATCCGTTTGTTAACTTTAAAGTAGGGAATTATTTTTTATTACTACCGAATTTCCGTTAGTAGTGAAGCCTTAACCTACATTGAATTTCCTTTGTAGGAAACAGAAAATCAAGGAAAGTAAACGGCATAAAAAAAGGGACTCCGAAGAATCCCTTTTTTGGGTGGAAGATCGGTCTCGAACCGACGACCTCCTGAACCACAATCAGGCGCTCTAACCAACTGAGCTACAACCACCGTTTTGATGCGCAAATATAAATGTTATTTTTCATATTTACACACAATAAAAAGGCAAGGAATTTAATTCAATGATGTTCCGCCTTTTTCTCCGGTACGAATGCGATAGGCTTCTTCGACGGGAAGTACAAAAATTTTCCCATCACCCACTTGATCCGTTCCTGCTGCTTCAATAATCGCATCCACCGCAGGCTGCACAAAATCGTCATTGACAACTATGGATAAATAACGGCGTTGAATTTCAGAAGTGCTATAACTAATTCCGCGATAAACGTGACCGCGCTGTTCGTTGCCTAAACCCGTGACATCCCAATAGCTGAAAAAATTTACGCCCACGGCATGAAGGGCCTCTTTGACTTCTCTGAATTTAGATTTACGAATGATTGCTTCAATTTTTTTCATAATGATAGAATTAAAATTATTGTTGATCGCTATATGATTTTACCCCAAAAGAACTCTGATCAATCCCCTGGATTTCCTCCTCTTCACTGATGCGTATACCCATGGTTTTTTTCATTAAAAACATGCATAAATAGGTGGTTGTAAACGAGAAGATTGCAATGACTGTCACCCCAATCAATTGCGTGATGAACAAGCTAATTCCGCCGCCAAAAAGCAAACCACCCTCGATGGCAAATAAACCAACGGCTAGGGTCCCAAAAAGACCATTGATACCGTGCACAGCAATCGCCCCAACGGGATCATCTACTTTGAACTTATCGACATACAAAACGGCGACATCCACCAATACGCCGGCAATTAAACCAATAACGATGGCCGAATGTGGCGCAACCACATTGCATCCCGCTGTAATTGAGACCAAGCCGGCCAATACACCATTAATGACCATGGTAATATCTATTGAACCATATCTGAAGTGGGTGTACACCATGGTAGAAATTCCTCCGGCAGCTGAAGCCAAAAATGTATTGACAATTACACTCCCAATGAGTTCCCAATTGCCTACTGCACCGAGAGAAGACCCTGGGTTGAAACCAAACCAGCCAAACCACAATATAAACGCCCCCACGGCGGCAAGGGGTAGATTGTGCCCCTGAATGGTGTTGGCCGAACCATCTTCATTGTATTTTCCCAGTCGTGCTCCCAAGACCATTGCCGCCGCCAAGGCCGCAAAACCACCCATGGCATGAACAGCAGCAGAACCCGCAAAATCATTAAAACCACGTAGAGCAAGCCATCCGTTAGGATTCCAGACCCAGTTCGCCACGACAGGGTATAGAACAGAACAAAAAATAGTTACATATACTGCATAGGCCCACACCTTCATACGCTCGGCAATGGCTCCCGAGACGATAGATATTGCTGCAATAGCAAATCCCAATTGGATGAACCAAAATAGTGTATTGGATACAGTAAGTCCCAAGCCTAAATCCCCATCGCTAATTCCCGTGTCAAAGGCAAACCAACCGTTCGATTGACCATAGGCGATACCAAAACCTACTGCAAAAAAAGCAATGCCGCCAAACATTACATCAATGAAGACTTTGGCAATGATGCTCATGGCGTTCTTGGACCGAATAAATCCGGCTTCCAACAAGGCAAATCCCCCTTCCATAAAAAAGATTAATGCAGCACAAAGCGCTACCCAAACGGTGTTGATCGCCCACTCATGAGCCATAAACTGTGATGATAATTCTTCCATAAATAAAGTAATTGTTGTTTAATTCAGGGCGCAAAATAACAATAAATGACTGCTCACCAAAAAAAATGAAAGCGATGTGATTACGCCTAGTAAAAGTCTTTCCAACAATCAATAAAACGGATACCTGAAGCAAGAAAAACAATCTTTCAATGATATTCCCTATCTTTAGATAAACCATAAACTATATTCATTATGAAAAATTTCTTTATTTTTTGCGCTAGTCTTTGCCTAGCATTTCCCCTTTTCGCCCAAGAAAAAATGATTTTCACCATTCATGCTGTCCATGTTGATGGAGACCTCAATGCTTTTGAAGAAGTAGAGGGTGTTTACATGAAAAAAGTGGCACAATCCAGTGTGGATAATGGCGACATTACGGGGTGGTCATTTGCAAAAACACTGCTGCCCGACAACATGAATGACGAAGGCAACTTCAATTACATTTTTGTGCAATCTAGTGCCTCATTGAATGATTTTCTGGACCCAAAAATTAACTGGTGGGAAAATGCTGATAAAGTACTTTCGGAAGAAGAACAAAAAAAAGTAGATGAACTCCGCCAAAAGTTTTCTTGGAAAAAAGATGTTCGGGTGATTTATCATGTTGAAACTGCACTTTGGAATGAAAATTATGATGGACCCTTGTTTTTTCAATTCAATTTTGCCACGCCAAAAAATCGCGAGGGTTTTATTGAAGAAAACAAAACACTGTGGAACAATTTCTTCGAAAAAAACATGGAAAAACTAAACATGGTCAGTTGGGGAGTAGCTTCAAAGGTTCACCCGCTGGGTAAAGATTGGTCTTCTGTAGTCACTTGGGACGGATTCCGTTCTCTCAAGGATTTGTATCAATACCGCATCGGTGTTGAAGGTATTCAGCCCCCGCAGGAAACCTCAAAAATGACAGAATACAACCCCGATGGATTTACCGAAATGCCTATCTATCAAGAAATAGCAGCAACGAAAAGTAAATGATTCTAGCTTTTTGAACCAGAAAAAGTCAATCGTGAAACGGCGGTTGACTTTTTTATTTTAAATCAAAAAAGTCTTCAATGACTGGGGTGCGCTCTATGGTGAACCCTTCTCCGGCTGATACACCACCCAGTCTTCCAAGATTTTGAGCCCGATACGCCACACTATCCAAAAAGTTTTTGGAACTAATTGGTGTAGAAGGAGCATCTGATGCAGGGTCATAGAATTGACTGGCATAGGCTTTAATTACTTCAACTTTTTGATCTAAATGGTGGGATATATCCACGACTATATCCGGAGATATATCTTTCCACTGGATGTAGTGATAGACCTGTTTTGGCCGCCATACCGATTGAAGTTGCTGGTCTCTATCATGAGTTTGTATTTTACTAAGGCCCGACAAAAAACAAGCGTCACTCACCAATCGACTGCCTTTTCCGTGGTCAATATGCCGATCGTCAATGGCATTACACAACACCACATTGGGACGATATTTACGTAAAACACGAATTACAGCCAACTGGTGGATTTCGTCGTTGGTAAAAAATCCATCTCGAAAATAGAGGTTTTCTCGAACACTGACCCCCAAAAGTTCGGTCGCTTTCTGTGCCTCTTTTGCTCTAATTTCGGCAGAACCGCGGGTGCCCAATTCTCCTTGTGTCAAATCAACAATACCGACTGTATAGCCTTGGTTTACTGCCTTGAGGATACTCCCTCCACAACCTAACTCAACATCGTCTGGGTGGGCGCCAAAGGCAAGGATATCAAGTTTCATGGGCTCCTTTTTTTAATGCCTGATCCAAATCTTGTTTTAAATCGTCTACATGCTCTACCCCCACGCTCAATCGCACAAGCTGGTCGGTAATCCCTTGCTGCGCACGCGCTGCATCAGAAAGTAGTTTATGCGAGGTAATGCAGGGAATGGTAATGGTGCTCTCCACACCGGCTAGACTGACGACTGGCTGGATGATTTGCAAGGCTTGCTCGAATGTTTTTCGGTGCACTTTTGGGGCCAATTCAAATGACATCATTCCTGTGAATCCTCTCATTTGTTTGTTGGCCAAATCATGATCTGGATGCGATGAAAGGCCTGGATAATACACATTCGCTACCTGTGGGTGTTGTGATAGGTAGGTCGCGATGGCCATGGCATTCTCATTTTGCTGCTTCACACGTACCGCCAGGGTCTTGATGCTTCTTTCGAGAAGCCAAACACTCAGATCGCTAAGATTGCCCCCGAAGCTTTTCGCAAGGGCAAACAACGGTTCGAGATGAGCTTTGGAACACGCTATTGCACCCGCAAGAATATCGCTATGTCCTCCCAGATATTTTGTCGCCGAGTGAATGACTATATCGATACCGTAAGCAATGGGATTTTGATTGATCGGAGAAGCAAAAGTATTGTCAATCATCGATACCAATGCATGTCGTTTGGCCAATGCAGCAATAGCTTCAAGATCAATGATTTTCATCAAAGGATTGCTCGGAGTTTCGATATAGATGACTTTGGTATTCGCCTTGATTTCGGCCTCAAAATCATTCGCAGTAAGTCCTTTGGTAAAGCTATATTCAATGCCAAATTTCTCGAAGTGCTCCTTCACCAAATTGGTCGTTCCACCGTAGAGGTCATTTTGTAAAACAACATGATCTCCTTTATGCAAATAGGCCATTAGAGCGGTGGATATTGCCGCCATCCCCGAACCAAAAATCAAGGCCGCTTCCGCGCCTTCGAGGGCCGCAATTTTTTGGGCCAAGCCTACTTGGTTGGGGGTGTTGAAATAGCGTGGGTAGCGATCCGTCTCCTCATACCCATATGCCGTGGAAAGATAAAGGGGCGATATGGCCCCTTGATACAAAGGATCGGGAAGTTGACCCGCGTGTACACATTGTGTTTCCTGCTTGTTCTTTCCCATTGTTATTCGGTTATCCAAGCAATGATCTCGGGGTCGTCTGGGGAGGTACGTGGCGAAATTACCCGCTCGACAATGCCTTCCTCATTGATCAAGTACTTTTGAAAATTCCATGTGACCTTGGAATCCATGACGCCGTTTTCTGATTTTTGAGTCAAAAAAGTATATACCGGGTGAATCGCATCGCCTTTAACATCGATCTTGGCCATCATGGGAAAAGTGACCCCATAGTTGCGTGAACAAAATGCCGCAATTTCTTCATTGCTCCCCGGTTCTTGTCGCATGAAGTTATTGGCTGGGAAACCAACTATAACGAATTTTTCGCTCCCGTATTTTTCATACAAGGCCTGAAGTTCTTTGTACTGCGGCGTCAAACCACATTTTGATGCGGTATTAACCACCATTACTTTTTTTCCTTTCAAGGAGGCAAAATCAAAATTACCGCCTTCAAGAGCATCGACCGTGAATTGATGAAGCGTGTTTTTCATGTTGTTTTGTGCGTTGAGGTGAGCGCACAATAGCAAGGCACACACCAAGGTTAATCTTTTCATAGCGAGATAAATTTATCTGCTTGCAAATTAGTGCAAGAGAATGTTTTGAACAAGGTTACTTTAGGATTTTATACCAACTCAGCCGAAAGGCCTGCGTCAAGCAATAAAGAGCAACGCGGTTCGAGGTCTTCCAATGGGCCTGATTTAACCACACACTTTCCGTGATAATGAACAATATAGGCACATTGTTCGGCTTGTTCTGCCGTATGGTCGCAGATGCGGATCAGACAGCGTATGACGTGATCAAAAGTGTTCACATCGTCATTGTGCAAAACAATTTGATGCTCACGGGCCGTCGCCGTAGCAACTTCCTCCTGGGTCTCGGTAGCGGGTAAATCAAGTCGCATTGGCCGGTGTAAAATGTGCCGCCACCCAACGATCGCGTTCTTGGAATTCAATCATGTGCAAGCCGTTTTGATTGGCTTTGGCTTCAATGGCAGGAATATCTTGCGTGAAAAAACCACTGAGAAAAAGATGACCATTATTGGACAACAGTTGTGCAAATTTTGGAATATCCGAAAGCAACACGTTCATATTGATATTGGCCAAAATGGTATCGTATTGTTTCCCCGGTATTTGATTTACATCTCCGTGATAGGCGGTCAACAGTTGACAGTTATTCATCTGTGCGTTTTCTACTGTATTCTCATAACACCACGGCTCTACATCAATCGCATCGATATGGTTTGCTCCCAGCTTTTCGGCCAATATTCCCAAGACACCTGTTCCACAGCCCATGTCTAAAACTTTATGGTCGCTGGGACGGTGTTTCAGGAGATAATTTAGCATCATGAAAGTGGTTTGATGATGCCCTGTCCCAAAACTCATTTTGGGCGTTATCAACAATTCAAATGGAACGTCGATGGGGGCGTGAAAATCGGCACGGACAGCGCATTGATTTTCGATGACAATGGGCTGAAAATCGGACTCCCAAACCGCGTTCCAATTTTCAGGAGGGATCACGCACAGGGACCACGACAAATCGATACCGTTTCCAATCATGGCACTAAGGACATCCAAGGAATCTACCGACCATTCATTAAGAGGGATGTAGGCCTCTAAGCCCTCTGGGGTCTCTAAAAAACTTTCAAAACCAACATCGCTCAACCCCGCCAAAACAATATCTCCTCCATCATTGGGAGAATATACATGAACACGAAGTTGTATATAAGTTTTTGCCATTTAGATTGCGTGAACGATTGCAAAAAAGTCATCCGCATCAAGCGATGCGCCACCAATTAAACCTCCGTCTACATCGGGCTTGGAAAATATTTCCTTGGCATTACTGGGCTTTACACTTCCACCATATAGTATGGCTACTTTGTCCGCCACTGGTTGTCCGTAGTGATCCGAAAGCGTTTGACGAATAAATGCATGCATTTCTTGTGCTTGAGCAGGACTGGCGGTCTCTCCTGTCCCAATGGCCCAAACGGGTTCGTACGCCAAAATAATTTTGTCCCACGCCGCCGCATCAATATGAAACAGACCGTCTTGGAGTTGTTGCTTGACTACCTCAAAGTGTTTTTCCGATTGACGATCTTCCAGCTCTTCACCAAAACAAAACACCACTTCCATGTCGTGACCCAACGCCGTATTTACTTTTTGAGACAAGGCTGCATCTGTTTCGTTAAAATAGGCTCGACGTTCAGAGTGTCCCAAAATGGTGGTGGTTACCCCAATACTTTTTAACATCTGCGCAGAAACTTCACCTGTAAACGCTCCATTTTCAGCGGCATGCATGTTTTGCGCCATCACTTCTATAGATGAATCACGCAATGCCTCTACCGCCTGCGCAAGATGCACAGTCGCTGGTGCAATTTTAACGCTCACCTCGGCCTTAGAGGGTTTGGTTTTCAAGGCATCAATCAAAGCAACAGTAGCAGCTTGATCATTATTCATTTTCCAATTTCCGGCAACAACTTTAGCTCTCATAGATTTTGTCAAAAATTAAATGGTTTTTGTTTTTGGATTAATTATGGTGTAAAGATAATCGACTGTAACATTTATTGCTACAAAAAGTGTAGCGATTACCAACACCCCACCGGTCACGACAGGAATATCAAGGGTGTTGAGGGCATTCACCATTTCTTTGCCCAATCCCCTCCAACCAAAAATATACTCAACAAAAACTGCCCCGGCAAGCAAGGAAGCGAACCACCCTGAAACGGCTGTAATTACTGGATTGAGCATGTTTTTAAGCGCGTGTCTGTATAGGACTTGAAAAGGGGAAAGCCCTTTGGCATAGGCCGTTTTAATGAACTCTTGTTCCATGACATCAATAATGCCAGATCGCACCAATTGTACAATCACCCCCAACGGTCGAATCCCCAGAACTATTGCCGGAAGAATCAAGTTTTTTAATGATAATTGGTGTTGTTCGCCATAGTCGTCCATGACAAAGAGGCTTCCTGTCATGTTGAGTCCAGTCCATTCGTGCAACACATAACCAAAAAACCATGAGAAAATAATGGCACTAAAAAAAGAGGGGGTACTCATTCCCAAAGTACTCGTGACCAACAAAAAACGATCCGAAAAAGAGGCTTGATAATAGCCCGAAATTACGCCGAATAAAAGGCCAAAAATAATCGCAATCCCCATTGATGCAACAGCAAGCAAGATGGTATTGGGTAATGTTTCGCCGATGATGTGTGCAACGGGTTTCCCTTGCCGTTGATAGGACGTTCTCAGATATGGCCATTTGAGTACTAAATTTCCCTTACCTACTTCCAGAGCGACACCCCCATGTAGGTCTTCGCGATAGGAGTTGAACACCCCTCCTTTTGACGTATACCATGAGAGGGGAGAAAGATCGTTGAGAAAATAGAGATATTGAACTACCAAGGGTTGATCAAAACCATACTTGGCTTGAATTTTTTCCACTTGTGCTTGAGAAGCGTTTTGATCGACCATCATTTGGGCCGGATCGCCCAAAACATGGAATAAGAAAAAGACGATGGTCACAACACCAAACAAAGTTAAAACAGCATTGAGAAGCAACTTCACACCCATTGCCTATGATGCATTGTCAAGATGAATCAGTGCAAATACCGCATAATTAATCATGTCTTGGTAATTCGCAGCAATTCCTTCGCTCACGATTGTTTTGCCCTGATTGTCTTCTATTTGCTTGACACGTAAGAGTTTTTGTAAAATAAGGTCAGTGAGGGAACTCACACGCATGTCGCGCCAAGCCTCTCCATAATCATGATTTTTCGCCAGCATTAGGTTTTTGGTCTCTAGCAAATGTTTGTCGTATAGCTCAATCGTATCTTCTGGAGTTAAATCAGGTTGATCGCTCACTCCCTTTTCTAATTGCACCAAAGCCATGATGCAGTAGTTGACTATCCCAATAAATTCGCCCTGTTGTCCTTCATCGATTTTGTGTTCTTTCAACTCCTGAAGACTGCGGATCCTCTGTGCTTTGATAAAAATTTGATCGGTCAATGAGGGTAAACGCAATATGCGCCACGCCACCCCGTAATCTTTCATTTTATCGATGAACAAGGAACGACAATTGGCGGTTATTTTTTCGTAGTGCTTCTGGGTCGAATGCATTGCGATGATTTTTGTGTAAATTTCGGACAATTATTTCTCAGGGTCAAATTACGACCTTTCAACTTTATAGTACGGATTTGATAAAAAATATTAACTGTAATGGTCAACTGGTTGACCTCAACACGCCTAAAATCATGGGAGTATTGAATCTTACCCCTGATTCTTTTTTCGACGGAGGACAATACAACGCCATGGACACAGCACTACAACAGTGTGAAAAAATGTTGGTTGAAGGGGCAGATTTTATTGATCTGGGCGCCTACAGCTCACGCCCGGGTGCCGACCATGTAGATGAAGATAATGAGAAAAAACGCCTCCTGCCTGTCCTCGCAGAATTACGAAAAAACTTTCCAGAGGTGCTGTTTTCTATTGATACTTTTCGATCATCGGTGGCCCGTGAGAGCATTGAAATGGGCGCTGTGATGATCAATGATATTTCGGCGGGAAACCTCGATCAAACCATGATCCCAACCGTTGGTCAATATAACATTCCCTACATTGCCATGCACATGCAAGGAACTCCGCAAACCATGCAACAGCATCCGTCTTACACCAATATTATGGATGAACTGATTTATTTTTTCTCTGAAAAAATCGCTACTTGTAAAGCCGAAGGAATCCATGATGTGATCATTGATCCTGGGTTTGGTTTTGGGAAATCCATTGAACACAATTTTACGGTTTTAGATCAATTTGAAGATTTTCAGCAATTCAATGTGCCAGTATTGGCAGGCTTATCAAGAAAATCCATGATCTACAAAAGTCTCGGGATTACAGCACAAGATGCTCTCAACGGCACTACTGCCCTTCATGCCGTTGCATTGTTAAAAAAAGCCCAACTCCTTCGTGTACACGACGTAAAAGAAGCCAAAGAATGTGTGGATTTGCTTCAACAACTCCCTGCAAATTTTCCTACATTTATAAAAAACAAACCCGTTGGATAAACTAAGTTTTCTCGAATTTAACTTTGTCGATGTCTTGGATATTGTCCTAGTAGCACTTCTACTTTTCTACCTCTACAAACTTGTCAAGGGAACAGTGGCCATCAATATTTTTATGGGAATTGTGATCATCTATTTCATGTATCAAGTCACTGTTACCCTCAACATGAATGTATTGAGTAATATCTTGGGGAATTTCATTAGCGTGGGTTTCTTTGCATTGATCGTTGTTTTTCAAGAAGAAATCCGAAAATTTCTACTCCTGTTGGGATCCACCAATTACACCAGTAGGGAAAATTTACTGCGCTATTTTAATTTTCTCAACCAAGAGGAACAAGAAATACTTCTCCTTGATTTGTCCCTTTTCGTATCGGCATGTGAAAACATGGCCAAAGAAAAAACGGGAGCCATCATAGTGATAGAACGAAGCAATAGTCTAGATTTTTTGAAAAATTCCGGGGATGCGACGAATATTGATCTAAGCCCACAAATCCTTGAAAGCATATTTTATAAAAATAGTCCTTTACACGATGGTGCGGTCATTTTAAAAAACAACACCATCACCGCCACACGGGTGGTACTTCCTGTCACGCAAAACAGTCAACTCCCCAGCAATTTTGGTCTTCGCCATCGCGCTGGACTTGGCATTACAGAAAAAACAGACGCCTTGGTTGTGGTGATTTCTGAACAAAGGGGGGACATGACGTATATTAAGAACGGGCAACACAAAACCATGTCCTCAGCCAAAGCGTTAAAAAATGCCTTGAACGAAGATCTTAGTTTTTGATTCTCATCACGACGCTTGTGCCGTTTCAAATTGCAGTTGATGGAGTTTTTGATATGCCCCTCCAGCTTTCTTGATCAGGGTGTCATGCGTTCCAATTTCGACAATTTCTCCCTTTTCCATGACCACAATACGATCGGCTTTTTTGATGGTGGCCAATCGATGGGCAATGACAATTGATGTTTTGTTTTTTGTGATCTTTTCGGTGGCTTGCTGAATCATTTCTTCAGAAAAAGAATCGATAGATGAAGTTGCTTCATCGAGTACCAAGATGGCTGGTGCCGCTAAATAGGCCCGCAAAAAAGCAATGAGTTGACGTTGCCCTGCGGACAGCATTACGCCTCTTTCTTGCACATTATAATGATAGCCATTGGGCAATGAAGAAATAAATTCGTGTACCCCGATGGCTTTTGCCGCATCAATAACCTGCTGGGAGCTGATGGATGGATTGAACAACGTAATGTTGTTGAGGATTGAATCGGCAAACAAGAAAACATCTTGCATCACCAGGGCCACGTGCTGCCGTAGATTGTCCAATCGGAAAGAACGTATCGATTGATCATCAATGGTTATGTCGCCTTGGTCAAATTCGTAAAAACGGGTGATGAGATTGATTAAGGTGGACTTGCCTGCACCGGTTGATCCAACAATGGCAATGGTTTCTCCCGATGCTACCTGTAAATCAATTCCGTTCAAGACTTTTTCGTCTGGCAAATAGGAAAAATGAACATTTTTAAACTCAATTTTTCCCTCTACCGTCGCGGGTGCAAACTCCCCTAGATCTTCGATTGCTTCTTCTGTCCCCATGATTTTAAATACACGATCAGCGGCTACCATCCCCATTTGTAGGGTATTGAATTTATCGGCAATCTGCCGCAATGGACGAAAAAGCATTTGCGCCAATTGTATAAAAAGAAACAAGGTTCCCAAAGAAATAGCAACCCCACTGATAGAACGAAAACCGCCGTACCAGACCAATAATCCGATAGTGACGGAGGTAGAAATCTCTGCTACTGGGAAAAATATCGAGTTGAACCAAACGGTTTTTAACCATGCTTTTTTGTGCCGATGATTGATGGCTTCGAAGGCTTTCTGTTCAATCGATTGTCGTCCAAATAGTTGAACAATTCGCATCCCGCTTACTCTTTCCTGTACAAAGGTGTTGAGGTTCGCAATTTCTCGTCGTACTTCCTCAAAGGCTTTTTTCATCGCTTTTTGAAACAGTCGTGTCGCCACCAAGATGACTGGCAGCACAGAGAAAACAATCAGTGA
>WTJN01000098.1:15957-36757 GCA_011526265.1 Candidatus Arcticimaribacter sp.
AGCCAATTGGCATAGTAGACAAAGACAAACTGAAAAATAACTTCCAACAACAAGACCCCAAACATGACAACAATAAAAACCAACAAGCCTTCAAAATATCGGGGGGTGATATAGTCGTCAACGGCTGTTTTTAAAAGATAGGGCGTTAGCGTAGAAAAAGCAGACAACAAAATGGCCGATAGCATCACGAGATAATACACTCCCTTGTACGGGGTGGCGAAGGCCATTATTTTTCCAAATAATGCCCGGTCGAAAATGTGGCCTTTCTGGGGAGAACTCATTGAATATATAGCGTATTTGGATAAGTGATTTTTGTCAAATATAACCCATGTGCGGGGACTGAAAAACCAGCTTTACTTCTGTTTTTACTTTCAATGATTGCATCTATGGCTTCAACGGGGATTTTCCCCCAGCCAATATCCAACAAAGTTCCTACAATTGCCCTTACCATGTTACGCAAAAATCGGTTGGCAGTAATGTCAAAAACAGCACCGTTTTCCACCAAACGCCACTCGGAATGGGTGACTTTACACAAAAAGGTTTTTACATCGGAATGCGCCTTGGCAAAAGCTTCAAAATCGGTGTGCAACAACAAGCGTTTGGCTGCCGTATTCATCCAGGTGATATTGGGTTGTTTGGGAACAACATACACCCCTTTAGAACGAAAAGGATCTTTGTAAAAAGCAATGCGATAGACATAGCTCCTAGCCAGTGCATCAAAACGCGCATGGGCGGTGTGCTGTACGGGTTGTATGTCGTGAATCGCAATGGAGTCATCGAGATAGCGATTGAGTAAATAAGGAAGATTATTGGCCTGCGCTTTGGGAATGTCCGTATCAAAATGCGCCACCATTTGTGTGGCATGGACTCCCGAATCGGTGCGGCCCGCCCCCACAATTTTAATCGGTAGGCGCAGCAATGTACTCAAGGCTTCTTCCAAGGTTTGTTGTACACTAGAAGCGTTGGGCTGTCGTTGCCAACCGTGATAGGAACTGCCGTTATAGGCAAAAGTGAGAAAGTAGCGCACAAGGCAAAGATATTAGAAAGTCCCCTCACCTCCCAACTTCTCAGCAATGAGATTCAATGGCCTTTTTAATGGCATACGCCTCTTTCCGCTGATGGGTTGCAAAAACCTCAACTATTAATGACCCCTTGATCACATGCACAAAATACACTTTCTTCATGCTTAGATAGACACCAAACATTGCGAGCCAGACCAGCGCATTGGATATATTCGACCAGTTAAAGCCTTCTGTATAACCCAAGGCTAACTGGCTAATAATCATGAATGGAGCAAGTAAAAACAAAAAATACTTGCGGTATAGATCAGATTTCACTTTAACCTTGGTCACTTGTGCATAACGGATGTCTTTAAATAAATGATCTTCTTGGAAGCGGTAACGCATCCCGTCGGGGCGAATAATTAAAACAGAATTGAAGGGTTTTTTAGCTGTATATTGCATGGTATTAAAATTTGAGTTCTCCCAAGGTAATGAAAAAAATCCTATTGCTATCGGACACCCACGGACATGTGGACGAGCGCATGATGGCGTATGCAGAAACCGCCGATGAGATTTGGCATGCTGGCGACATTGGCGACCTCAAAGTTACCGATGCCTTGGCAAACATAAAGCCCTTAAGGGCGGTCTTTGGGAATATCGACGGCGCAGCGGCGCGAATTCAATTTCCAGAAAACAATGATTTTTCGCTTGAAGGAGTGCGTTTTTTTATCACGCATATTGGCGGTCCGGCGGGGAAATACACCCAAAGGGTACGTAGCCTTTTGGAGCAACACCAACCCGATGTGTTTATATGTGGGCACTCGCATATTTTGAAAGTCATGCAAATAAAAGGACGGTCGCTATTACACATCAACCCCGGTGCTGCTGGGGTCCAAGGATTTCATCAAATGCGTACAATGCTTCGCTTTGAAGTCGAAGCAGGAAAACTCCAAAACATGGAAGTCATCGAATTGGGAAAACGCGGGAAAGCCCTAGCGCAAACGGTCCAAAGAACGCACTAGCGCTTCGTCTTTGGCGATGTAACGATTGGCTAAAAGCAGCACAATTGCCCCTGTAATGGCTAAACTTAAGTCGGCAAGAAAATGGTTGAAATTCTGTTCTTGCTGCACAATAAAACACACCAAGCTTCCCCAATAGAGGGAGAATACCACCCCAACCAGACGATTGATCAACAGTTGCCGCTTACGATGATTAAACAAAAAGATGTTGATGAAAATAATAAGGGCACACCCCAGTGGAAGCTGTGTCAATAAGGTCGCTTGTGCGCCAACAACATTGTTCAATAACGTGTGCTCTACAGGAAAAAGAAAATAACTAGCAGCGTTAGTGATGCAAAAAACGAGAAGAAAAAGCGTTTGTAGGCGTTGGATCATCTTTTTTTGTCAAAAATAAAATATTTGACGCATCGGCTGTGGTTTTTTTTGTAATATTGTGCAGCACACGACTTGGTGCCCACTTATTTCCCAACGACACTTTACATTTTTTTTAAGAACAGGATTTACCCATATGTACGACATTGCAACGCTAAAAGAAAAAAAACTACCCGAACTTCAAGACCTCGCCAAAAACCTAGGTTTAAAACGCATCACAGGCTTAAAAAAAATAGACCTCATCTATCAGATCATCGATCATATTGCCGCAAACCCTCCAGCAAAAGAGGAAAATACGGAATCGGAGAAAAAAGAAAAGAAACAACGCGTGGAAAAGATTCAGCCCAAAGCTGATGAGAAAAAAGGGGGGCAAAAGGAGAAAAATCAATCTCAAGATCAACGACCAAAAGAGCAAGGTAACGGTCAAAAGCATCACCACCAACAAGGACAAAACAAACATAAGCACAACAAACAAAATCGTCATCAAAACAAACACGACGGGAATCATAATAAAGACCACCGCAATCGCTACCGTGAACCGGATTATGAGTTTGACGGGATTATCGATACGGAAGGCGTATTGGAAATCATGCCCGAGGGATATGGTTTTTTGCGGTCATCAGACTATCACTACCTCTCCTCCCCTGACGATGTTTATGTTTCTCAATCTCAAATACGCTTGTTTGGATTGAAAACCGGTGATACTGTTTTGGGCACTGTTCGACCTCCAAAAGAGGGAGAAAAATACTTTCCCCTTATCAAGGTCAATCGCATGAACGGACAAGATCCAAAAGTTGTACGGGATCGGGTAGCTTTTGAGCACCTCACTCCTTTGTTCCCGCAAGAAAAATTTAAATTGGCCGAAAAGCAGAGCACCATCTCTACTCGCATCATCGATTTATTTTCACCCATTGGAAAGGGACAACGCGGCATGATTGTCTCTCAACCAAAAACCGGGAAAACAATGTTGTTGAAGGATGTGGCCAATGCCATTGCCGCCAATCATCCCGAAGTATATCAAATCATTTTGCTCATCGACGAACGCCCTGAAGAAGTCACCGACATGCAGCGCAATGTAAAAGGAGAAGTTGTCGCTTCTACCTTTGATGAACCTGCTGACCGACACGTAAAAGTTGCCAACATTGTCCTAGAAAAAGCAAAAAGATTGGTGGAGTGTGGACATGATGTAGTGATTCTATTAGACTCTATCACTCGTTTGGCGCGTGCCTACAATACGGTACAACCGGCTTCTGGAAAAATTCTCTCGGGAGGAGTCGATGCCAATGCACTGCACAAACCCAAACGATTCTTTGGTGCAGCACGTAACATCGAAAACGGTGGGTCATTGTCCATCATTGCAACAGCACTGACTGAAACGGGTTCTAAAATGGACGAAGTCATCTTCGAAGAATTCAAAGGAACTGGAAACATGGAATTACAGCTCGATCGTAAGATCTCAAATCGACGGATCTTCCCTGCCATTGATCTGATTTCATCAAGCACCCGTAGGGACGACATTCTATTGGATGACAATACTGTTCAACGCATGTGGATCATGCGCAAATATTTGGCCGACATGAATCCCGTTGAAGCCATGGAATTCATTAATGACCGATTTAAGAAAACCGTCAACAACGAAGAATTCTTAATTTCAATGAACTCTTAAACCATTGTTTCAAGCCATAAAAAAAGCCTTCCAGTTGGAAGGCTTTTTTTGTTGTTGTTTTTTTTACCTACAAAGCAGCGACAGCTTTTGTCAGCTTAGATTTTAGATTGGCCGCTTTATTGGCGTGGATAATGTTTTTCTTCGCCAGCTTGTCCAACATAGAAATTACGTTGGGAAGTGCAGCAGAAGCTTCTTTCTTATCCGTCATTTCGCGTAAACGTCGCATGGCGTTACGCGTAGTTTTGTGTTGGAAGCGATTTCTCAGTCTTTTCTTTTCGTTTGAGCGAATTCGCTTTAATGCCGATTTATGATTTGCCATCTAATTTTATTTAGTAGCCCGTAGGGGAATCGAACCCCTCTTTCCAGGATGAAAACCTGGCGTCCTAACCGATAGACGAACGGGCCAAATTTTATGGTTGCAAATGTAAAACTAATTCATCGATTCTGCAACGCTGATATATTTTTTTTTGATAAAAATTCATCTGTATCAATATGCTTTGGCAAATAAGACCCGTTGTGTTGAGGGTTGACCACTGAACACACATTTACCTTCTTCTGCTTGGGCGTCATAAGGAATACAACGGATGGTTGCCTTTGTGGTTTTCTTGATCGCCTCTTCAGTCGCTTTGGTTCCATCCCAATGCGCTGCAATGAATCCCCCTTTTTCCTCCAGTACACGCTGAAAAGCAGTAAAATCGTCTACGGGCGTGATGTGCTCATCGCGGAAACGGATGGCGTTTTCAAATAAGGTATCTTGCATGTCGGCCAAAGTGGTCGTAATGTGATCGATCAGTTCTGATTGCGGGATGAATGATTTTGTCAATGTATCGCGGCGAGCGACTTCCACTTGTCCTTTCTCCAAATCTTTGGGGCCAATGGCGATCCGCAAGGGCACTCCTTTTAGTTCATAATCATTGAACTTAAATCCAGGTTTTACATTGTCGCGGTCGTCAAACTTCACAGAAACACCGGCGTTAAGGAGCTGCTTTTTAATTTTCTGTGCCACCTGCCCAATGGCCTCCAATTGTTCTTTGCCTTTATAGATGGGAACAATAACAACTTGAATCGGAGCTAATTTTGGTGGTAAAACCAACCCGTGGTCGTCGCTGTGCGTCATGATCAATGCGCCCATGAGTCGGGTGGATACGCCCCAAGACGTTGCCCAAACGTGATCGAGCCCTCCTTCTGAGGTGGCGAACTTAACGTCAAAGGCCTTGGCAAAATTCTGCCCCAAAAAATGAGAGGTGCCCGCCTGCAATGCCTTTCCGTCTTGCATCAATGCTTCGATGCAGTGTGTGTCTACCGCACCAGCAAATCGCTCACTTTCTGTTTTCACTCCTTTAATCACAGGAATGGCCATGAAATTTTCTACAAAATCTGCGTAAAGGTTATTGATCAATAGTGTTTCGTCCTGTGCTTCTTGCTCTGTGGCGTGTGCCGTATGTCCCTCTTGCCACAAAAATTCGGCGGTACGAAGAAATAAACGTGTACGCATTTCCCAACGCACCACATTAGCCCACTGATTGATCAATATAGGTAGATCGCGGTAGGACTGAATCCAATTTTTATAAGTATTCCAAATGATGGCTTCACTGGTTGGTCGTACCACCAATTCTTCCTCCAATTTGGCTTCGGGGTCCACCATGAGTTTCCCTGCTTCATCGGGATTGTTTTTCAATCGATAGTGCGTAACCACTGCGCACTCTTTGGCAAAACCTTCTGCATTTTTTTCCTCGGCCTCAAAAAGGCTTTTCGGAACAAAAAGGGGAAAATAGGCGTTTTGGTGCCCGGTGGCTTTAAACTTTTTATCTAATTCCTCTTTCATTTTTTCCCAAATGGCATAGCCATAGGGCTTGATGATCATACAACCACGGACGGCTGAATTCTCGGCCAAATCGGCACGAACGACCAATTCGTTGTACCATTTTGAATAATCTTCTGAACGGGATGTTAACTTTTTTGGCATGGGTTTGGCACAGATTTTGTCTATCTTAGATTGAACAGTTGTCGGTGGCAAAATTAACTATTTTCGGCCGCTTGGGAACATAAAATGAAGAGTTATGCAAAATTCGTTAGGTGTGTTTAAAAATTTTTTGGGGCTGTTGATGATTGTATTGAGTTTTACACACTGCGGCTCTTTTCAAGCTACAAGTTATTACAGCGACGGTATTTACTCGAACAGTGATGTGGTGGTGGTTCGAAAAAAAGAAGTCCCCGCAACCAACAATGCATATTCGGCCTATTTTGATGAAAAAGCCCAACTCTACCAGTGGAATGACCAGGACAACGACAGCGTTGTTTTGACCGATATCAATCAGTTGAATACGTCCAATTCGGGGAACAGTAACCCGGTCTATACCAGTCGTCCCAACTGGGGAGGAAACACCTCTTCTACGCAAATTATTTTTCAAACCACTCCTTGGACCATGGGTTGGGGCGGATATTGGAACAACTGGGCGTATTTCGATGCTTTTCAACCCCATTGGGGATGGAATGCGTGGAATCGTCCCTATTGGAATTCGTGGGGGTCGAACCGATGGAATCGATGGAATCGTTTCTATTGGGGCGGATTTTACACTCCTTTTTACGGACCCCGATGGGGCATGGGTTACTGGGATACCTGGCAATTTGGCGGAAATCCATACTTCTACAACTATGGCTATGGTTTCAATAACCGATGGGGCAATCAACGCCCGTGGAACAACCGCATCAACCGGCGTGCACAACGACCTGTGCGAAGTGCCTCCTACCGCGGTGAAGTGCCCAGTGATAACAACAGACGTGTAGTGGCTGAGCGCAACGTTCAAGCCCGTGAAAACGGAACATTGGAAGTACCCCCCTTGGTCAGTCAAGGCCGGCGAAATAATGAAATACGTCGAAGCCAATCTTCGGGAAGCATCAATCAAACCCGTCGATCTTCGCAAGTTCAAGAAATGCAAAACCGATCGATGATTGACCAAATGATCCGCGATTTACAAAGCCGAGGAATGGAGGCGCAAGTAGTACCACGACAGCAACGCAGTCGTTCCACCGTCACCCCTTCTAGTGGAGGGAGTAGAAACGCCTATTCTCAATCGTCGAGCAATTACTCCAAATCCAAAAGCAATGGGAATGTAACAAGACGATCCAATAATGATTCAAGCCGCTCCTATAACCAGAGTAACTCCAATAGCAATTATAGCCGCTCTACACGCTCGTCATCCAGCAGTGGGCGCAGTTATTCCAGCGGAAGATCTGGAGGAAGAAGCAGTAGTCGAAGACAATAATACACCTGAAAAGATAGTCAATGAAAAAGATTTTTATGTCCATGCTCTGCTTTAGTGCTTTGTCACTTCAAGGGCAGACCACCGAAGATGCATACCGCTGGAGTCAAACCTCTTTTGCCGGGACTGCCCGTTACGTGGCCATGGGTGGCGCCTTTGGCGCTGTTGGCGGAGATTTCTCCGCCTTTAATGCCAATCCAGCGGGCTCTTCCGTATTTGCTTTTTCAGAAGTTGGATTTAGCCTGGACTACTCCTCTTTTGAAAATTCAACCCTCTACAAAAATAATCGATCGACGAACGAAGAAAATCTATTGCATTTCCCGCAAGGAGGAATCGTTTTGGTCTTGGACAACACAACCAACGGAGATTGGTCCAAAGTTGCCATTGGTTTAAACATAGAAAGAGTACACAACTACCGACAAACCCATGCGGTGAGCGGTTATAGTCAAGGAGGCATTGATCAGTATTTCTTGGACTATGCCCAAGGAAGATACCTGGGTGATATCTCGATTTTGTCGGGAGAAAATTTTCAAGAAGCCTATCGCGATATCGGCGAGCGACAAGGACTTGGTTATCCGGGTCAACAAGCCCTTTTTGGCTACGAGGGGTTTATCGTTAATCCCATCCCCTTAGCGGATGATGATGACCCCACGAATCCTGACATTGTCGATTATCGAAGCAATACCGCTGGGGGAGTAAATGGATATCGTCATGCGCTTTTCAACACCCATAAAGGAGGGATCAATAAATTTACCCTCAATGTGAGTAGTGTTTTTCAAAAAAAGCTTTTCATCGGGTTAAATATTCACACCTACCGCTTGCGCTTTCAACAGCAGCACAATTTTTTTGAGGACGGATACAGCAGCGATTCGGGGATCCGAGAAACCAATTTTTACAACCGCCTCGAAACCAACGGTTCTGGAAGTTCGTTTCAATTGGGTGCGATCTACAAATTGTCGAATGCATTGCGCCTAGGAGTGAGTCTTCAAAGTCCAACCTATTATCAATTAAACGATCGCATCCGCCAAGTGCTCACAGTGGACCTCAACGATGAAAACAACACCAATTTGCGCTTGGATCCAGAAACAGAAACTGTTTTCCCTGATTATGACTTTCGAACACCCGGACACCTGCGAGGAAGTCTGGCTTATGTCTTCAAAGACAAAGGGTTAATCAGTGTGGATTACACTTCCAAAAACTACAGCCAAATGCAATTCACCCCGGCAGATGATCTCTTTTTCCAATCCCTGAACCAAACATTGAACGATCAATTTAGTCGGACGCAAACATGGCAAGTTGGCGGGGAGTTTCGCCTCAATCCGTTGTTCAGTTTTCGCGGAGGGTTCATTCATGAATCAAGTCCCATCGCCTTGGAGGAACATCTAGAAACAACGATTTTTAGCACTGGGGTTGGGCTCAACTTCGGTCCCAGCACCGTGGATATAGCCGTGGTCAATGCACAAAGAACAAACAAATATCGAATGTATGACCGGGGATTAACCACCCCCTACACCTTGGATAAAGAGCAATTTTCTCTTCAAATCACCTATCGTTTAAAGCTATAAACCCAGCCTCAGCAACCCTTTCTAATCCCCTAGTTTTGACTATCTTTGTGGCTCATTTTTACCTATGGAATTAGAAAAAGATTTTTTTTCACAGCAAGATACGATGGGAGACGACCATCTCTCTGGCAGTGCGCACACCCCACTTCGTGACGATGCTTTTGCAATGAGTGATCCTGAAAAAATTGCCCTCATTGAAGAAAAAGTAGGCGACATTCTCTACACCTTAGGAATGGACCTGACGGATGACAGTTTGAAAGGTACCCCAAAACGCGTGGCCAAGATGTTTGTCAATGAAATTTTTAGTGGCCTCCATCCCGATCGTAAACCCAAAGCTTCCACCTTTGAAAACAAATATAAATACGGTGAAATTTTGGTCGAGAAAAACATTACGCTTTACTCAACGTGCGAACACCATTTGCTGCCCATAGTAGGAAAAGCACACGTGGCTTATATTTCCAATGGAAATGTGGTTGGCCTTTCGAAAATGAACAGAATCGTGCAGTATTACGCACAACGCCCACAGGTACAAGAACGACTCACAATACAGATTGTCCGAGAGCTACAGCAGGTCCTTAACACCAAAGACGTCGCCTGTGTTATTGATGCAAAACACTTGTGTGTCAACGCACGAGGGATAAGCGACATCACGAGCAGTACAGTAACCGGAGAATTTGGTGGCGCCTTTCAACAGCCCGATAAAAAACAAGAATTTCTCGATTATATTAAACTTCCAACAGAGTTTTAATGTCTACCCTAAAAATCTACAATTCGCTTAGCGGAAAAAAAGAAACCTTTACGCCCATCACCCCCAATTATGTCGGCATGTATGTTTGTGGCCCCACGGTTTACAGCAATGTGCACCTCGGGAATTGTCGTACCTTCATTTCTTTTGATTTGATCTATCGCTATCTCAAACACTTGGGGTATAAAGTCCGCTATGTACGAAACATCACCGATGCCGGACACCTCGAAAATGATGCCGATGAAGGGGAAGATCGCATTGCAAAAAAAGCCCGTGTAGAGCAAATTGAACCGATGGAAGTAGTTCAACGCTATACGGTAGATTTTCATCAGACCCTTTCAAAACTGAACACCCTCCCGCCCAGCATTGAGCCTACAGCAACAGGACATATCATTGAACAGATTGAAATCATTAAAAATATACTCGACGCTGGATATGCCTATGAGGTCAACGGATCGGTGTATTTTGACGTGATCAAGTTCAACCAAGACCACCAATACGGAAAGCTCAGTGGTCGAAATATTGAAGACCTTATCCACAACACCCGCAGCTTGGATGGGCAAAGCGATAAAAAAAATCCGCAAGATTTTGCACTTTGGAAAAAAGCTGAACCTCAGCACATCATGCGCTGGCCTGCCCCATGGAGCGATGGTTTTCCAGGCTGGCACCTTGAGTGTACTGCCATGAGCACCAAATACCTTGGGGAACAATTTGATATTCATGGCGGAGGAATGGACTTGAAATTTCCCCACCATGAATGCGAAATCGCTCAGGCCGAGGCAGTCAATGGTACCTCACCAGTCAACTATTGGCTGCATGCCAATATGCTGACTTTGAATGGGAAGAAAATGGCCAAATCAACCGGCAATAATATTCTCCCTGATGAAATGTTTAGTGGCGATAATCCAATCTTTTCAAAAGCGTTCACCCCTGCAGTCACACGGTTCTTTTTGTTGCAAGCACACTACAGAAGTATCGTGGACTTGAGCGAGGACGCACTCTTGGCATCCGAAAAAGGTTTTCAACGCTTGAAAGAAGGGATTGCTTTACTCCAAAAAATAACCCCTGCGGGACAAACAGAAGGATTCAACCTTAACGATTGGGAAAGTGCTTGCTATAAGGCCATGAACGACGACTTTAACAGTCCGTTGCTCATTGCACAATTGTTCGATGCCACTAAATTCATCAACAGTGTTCACCAGCAGAAAGCATCCATTTCTCAAAACGACCTCATTGCTTTACAAACAAAACTTCATGGTTTTGTCGAAGATGTTTTAGGCCTTAAACTAGAAGATAATGACTCCGAGAAAGCTTCAGATGACACCCTTTCGGGAACAGTAAACATATTGATTGAACTTCGAAACAAAGCCCGTGAAAACAAAGATTTCGCCACCTCTGACCGTATCCGGGATAAACTTCTCGCTTTAGGGATTCAACTCAAAGACGGCAAAGAAGGAACCAGCTACACGCATATCTAACTCATGGGACGTGTCGCCAAATTGTTTTTTCTCTATTGCATCAAAAGCTATCAGCGTTTTATTTCTCCTTTGCTCCCCCCTACCTGCATTTACTCCCCTACCTGCTCGCAATATGGGGTTGAAGCCATCAATAAGCATGGCGCCTTGCGGGGAGGATGGCTAACCCTAAAACGACTCCTGCGCTGCCACCCTTGGGGAAAAGGTGGCTATGATCCGGTGCCTTAGAAAAAGTTTTCCCTATTTTTAAATCATCATTGAATAAAACCATTCTTTATGCACTTTCATAAAATTCGTTGGGAACCCAGCACTACCCTGATTGATTTTGGATCTTTCGGTATTCATTATTACAGCTTGATGTTTGTCATCGCTTTTGTGGTGGGATATGCCATGATGAAAAAAATGTACATCAAAGAAAAAGTCAGTACGGACGGCTTAGACCCCATGCTCAACTATATCGTCATTGCTACACTTTTGGGTGCGCGTTTGGGCCATGTTATTTTTTACGATTGGGCGTATTATAAAAATCATCTTGCAGAGATTCTTCTCCCCATTGCCACCAAAGCAGACGGAAGCATTGCCTTTGTGGGCTTTAGTGGCTTGGCCAGTCATGGTGCGGCCATTAGCATTCTTTTAGGCATTATCATCTATCAGCGAAACCACCCATACAAACCTTTGCTTTGGATGCTCGATCGTCTCATTATTCCAACAACCTTAGGGGCAGCCTTGGTACGTATTGGGAATTTTTTCAATTCAGAAATTGTTGGGAATTACACCGGAAACAATTTTGGTGTCGTTTTCGTCAATCGCGGTGAATTCTTGCCCCGCCACCCCGCGCAACTCTATGAATCAATCGGCTATTTTGCCCTCTTCTTTGTTCTTCGCTATTTGTACCGCACGCAGCCCAACCGACCCAATGGGTTTCTCCTCGGTGTTTTTATGGCTGTTTTATTCACCATTCGTTTTTTGGTTGAGTTTGTGAAAGAAAGTCAAGGTGGGTTCGAAACTTTTCTACCGGCCTTGTCAACGGGTCAATGGTTGAGTGTCCCGCTAGTAATCGCCGGGGTATTTATGGTCATCAAATCGCAAAAAAAGCCAGATCATGTCTAAATCGATAGAAGCGTGGAAGTACCCTATTGGGAAATTTATTCCCAAGGACAATTATACTATAGAGGAAGTGAAAGCTGCAATCAAGGAGCTGAAAGCCTTCCCGAAACAACTCAAAGCCACTCTTGCACATTGCCCAAAAAACAAATGGAATCAACCCTACCGACCGGGTGGATGGACTATGAGTCAACTGGTTCATCACATTGCCGACTCGCATATGCATGCCTACATCCGGTGTAAGTTTGCCTATTTAGAAGATGCCCCTACCATCAAAGCCTATCAGGAACAACACTGGGCGGAAAAGAGCCCCGATGTATGTACAGAAAACATCGATGCTAGCCTGAGCATTATTGAAGGAGTACATCAACGGTGGACATATTTTTTCGAGCAACTTTCAACGGTTGAATTAGCCCTCAGCTACCAACATCCTGAACGCGATCAATCTTATACGCTAGCGGAAGTCGCCTGCTTTTATGCGTGGCATGCCAATCACCATCATGCGCACCTTCGAGAAGCGCTCAATCATCAACAATAAAAAATCCGGGCAGTGCCCGGATTTTTTTAATGCATAAAGTCTTTATTCAAGATTAGCTCGCGTCTTGACCTGTTTTGCTTTGAGTGTCAAACATGACAGGTGTCGCAATGAAAACTGAGGAATAGGTACCAACCAACACCCCAACGATCAATGCAAACATGAACCCGCGAATAGACTCACCACCAAAGATAAAGATGGCCAATAAAACCAAAAGGGTGGTCAACGAGGTATTCAATGTTCTGCTCAAGGTTGAATTCAAGGCCGCATTCACTGTGTCGCCTAAAGCCCATTTGGGATGATCGTTGGTAAATTCACGAATGCGGTCAAACACAACCACGGTATCATTCAGCGAATACCCAATAACAGTAAGAATGGCTGCGATAAACGCTTGGTTGATTTCCATGTTGAACGGCATAATGCTGTAAGTCAAGGAGAAAATTCCAAGCACGATGAGAACATCGTGGAATACCGCTGCTACAGCACCCAAAGAGAACTGCCATTTGCGGAAACGCAACAAAATGTATAAGAAAACTACGACGAGTGATCCGATCACTGCGAGGTAAGAATTTTTCTTAATATCGTCGGCAATCGTCGGGCCTACTTTGATCGACGACATAATACCGACTTCTTTATCATCGGCACCGTTAACAAAAGCGTCAAAAGTTAATCCATCTGGGAGGTAACTTTGCAAAGCGGTGTAGAGTTTATTGTAAATTTCTTGATCAATCTCTGTTCCCTCTTCGTCAATTCTGTATTTGGTGGTAATCTTCAACTGATTTTCTTCCCCAAAAGTTTTGACTTCGGCACTGCCAAATGCAGCGATTAAGTTTGTTTCTACTTCTGTGGGGTTCATGATTTGGTCAAAACGAACAGTGTAGGAACGCCCCCCCACAAAATCAACACCTTGGTTCAATCCGTTGAGGGTTAAGGAAACTAAACTGACCAAAATTAAAATAGATGAAGCAATATAGGCGGTTTTGCGCTTGGCGAGAAAAGCAAACGCATTGTTCGTCAACAAGTCTTTTGTTGCCTTGGTCGAGAAACCAACAGTCTTTCCTTTGAACAAGCGACCGTCTACAAATAATCTCGTGATAAAAATGGCGGTGAAAAGGGAAGTTCCAATACCAATCAATAAGGTAGTAGCGAATCCTTTGATCGGCCCTGTTCCAAAGACGAACAAGATCAATGCTGTAAGTCCCGTTGTGATATTGGCATCCAAGATGGAAGAAAGCGCATTGTTGAATCCATCAGCGACAGCTTTCTGCGGCCCTTTACCTTTGCGCAATTCTTCGCGAACACGCTCAAAAATCAACACATTGGCATCTACCGAAATTCCAATGGTCAATACAATCCCTGCAATACCGGGGAGCGTAAGGACGGCGCCCAATCCGGCCAAGATGCCGAAGATAAGCAGAATATTGAGTACCAAGGCTATGTCGGCATACACGCCCGATGAACCGTAATAAAAAATCATCCAGCCCAATACAATTAGCAATGCAATGAGGAATGAATAAATTCCACTCTGGATGGCTTCACGTCCAAGGGAAGGACCTACAATTTCGGATTGAATAATCTCTGCAGAAGCAGGAAGTTTTCCTGCCCGTAACACATTGGCTAAATCAATGGCTTCATTGAGCGTAAACGAGCCCGTAATTTCAGAACGGCCGCCAGCAATGGCACCGTTGCTCACCCCTGGAGCTGAATAAACAACATCATCCAAAACAATGGCAATACTGCTCGCCTCCTTAAAGGCTTTGCCAGTCATGTTCTCCCAAATACGGGCCCCTTTTGCATCCATTTGCATGGAAACCGCAGGTTGACCGATTTGACTATAGGATTGCACCGCATCGACAATTACCCCTCCACTAAGTGGTGGAATACCGTCACGGTTGGATTTGATGACGTAAAGGTCCACAATTTCGGCATTGGCGTTGGGCTTGCCCCAGGCGAAGTTGACATATCGAAGCTCTTTGGGTAAAAGACGTCTTACTTCAGGGAGGTTCAAATACCCCATCACCTTATCCATGTCTTTCTTGGCGAACTGTGCCAAAACAGGGCCTCCTTGGAATCCATAACCGCGAACCAATTCAAGCAATGAGTTGGCAGAGGCGGCCGGAGTGATAGAGTCCTGCGCTTCCACATCCGCCAACAAATCATCGATGGCTGAGGCTTCTTCCGTTGTGGTGGTAGTTTCCTTCGCTTTTTTACTTTCAATCTCACTAACAATAGCATCGGCCTGCGTAAGGAAATTGAAGAATTGTTCGTTTTTGTAGGTTTCCCAAAATTCTAACTGAGCTGTGCTCTGCAATAGATTTTTTACCCGCTCAACGTCTTTGGCACCAGGAAGTTCAACAAGAATTCGTCCGGATGTCCCTAAGCGCTGAATGTTGGGTTGCGTCACGCCAAATTTATCGATCCGTTTACGCAAGACCTCAAAAGCAGAAATGATCGATTCGTCAATTTTGCGTCGGATGATGGGGCGTACCTCTTCATCACTCATTTCAAAATTGATCTGCTCGCTGAGTGTACGGTTGGCAAAGATATCGGGATCCGCAAGTTTGGTGGTGCCTTGTACTGCAGCAAATGCCGTAAAGAATGATTCTACATAGGGTTCATCCGATGCTTTTTGAAGGTTATCGGCTTCGTCCAAAGCTTGATTGAAAACAGGATTTTTTGAATAATCGGCCAATCCTTTGAGGATATCGCGAACAGAAATCTGAAGAATCACATTGATCCCTCCTTTCAAATCCAATCCTTTGTTGAGTTCTTTCCCTTTGGCATCGTTGTAAGAGGTAAAACCATACAACGATTTGTTTCCAATAGAATCGAGGTATTCGGCGGCTAGTTGCTCGCGAATAGCCAAATAGTCATTTTCCGATGCACTAATTTTTTGTTCGGCATAGGTCTTGGCTTTGGCCTCTTGGTTACTAGAAATAAATGTGAAAGAAAGTTGATAAATACTCACGATTCCGAACAAGAAACCGAAGAGTTTTATAAGTCCATTATTTTGCATGCTGTATATGTTAGGCTTTAAAGGCTCGCAAATATAAAGTTTCACTTATGAATTGGCAACTTTATACGGCGATTTGAAACAGATGTAAACGAATGTCTATCGAACTATACGCTGTTGGGTGTTTACAGATTATCGCTCAGCGCGTCATTCATCGTCCGCACAGCGCTAGCACTTTGGTCAAATTGGGCCTGCTCGGTTGCATTGAGTTGAACATCAACAATCTGCTCGACCCCGTCTTTCCCAATAATACAAGGCACGCCAATACAAATGTCCGATTGTCCATATTCTCCTTCCAATAGGACAGAACAAGGAATCATTCGTTTTTGGTCATTGACAATACTATCAACCAAATAAGCCACCGAGGCTCCCGGGGCGTACCAAGCAGAAGTTCCCAAAAGCTTGGTCAACGTCGCACCACCCACCATGGTCGCCGCCGCAACTTCCTTCAATTCTTCAAAAGACAAATGCTGCGAAACGGGTGTTCCGTTGTAGCTTGCCAAACGGGTCAAGGGAATCATGGTCGTGTCACCATGTCCTCCGATCACCATTCCTTGAATATCGTTGGCAGGCTTGTTGAGAGCAAGAGACAAATAGGTTTTAAAACGGGAGCTGTCCAATGCTCCACCCATCCCAATGATTCTATTTTTGGGAAGGCCTGTTGCTTTAAGGGCGAGATAAGTCATGGTGTCCATAGGGTTAGACACGACAACAATGATGGCTTCTGGCGAGTGCGCCAGTATGCTTTCGGCAACTTGTTTTACAATACCGGCATTGATCCCGATAAGTTCTTCGCGGGTCATCCCTGGTTTTCTGGGGATCCCCGAGGTGATCACCACCACATCACTACCGGCGGTAGCACTGTAATCATTGGTCACACCAGTGATGCGGGTATTGAAGCCCAAGGTCGTGGCCGTTTGGGTCAAATCAAGCGCTTTCCCTTCTGCAAACCCTTCTTTAATATCGAGTAGAACAACTTCACTCGCAATACGCTTAATCGCAATATATTCAGCACAGGAGGCTCCTACGTTTCCAGCCCCTACAACAGTTACTTTCATCTTTGATTGTGTTTAATTATTTGATTTAACGCTGCAAATTTATGCATCAATGTTGGCATAGACCGCATTCTGTTCAATAAAATCTCGACGTGGAGGAACTTCATCACCCATGAGCATAGAGAAAATACGGTCGGCTTCACTTCCGCTATCAATGGTTACCTGACGTAAGGTCCGGAATTCTGGATTCATGGTGGTATCCCACAATTGCTCCGCATTCATTTCTCCAAGACCTTTGTAGCGCTGTACACTTGCACCCTGACCATAGTCACGCAGCAATGCATCGCGCTGGTCGTCGTTCCAAGCATAGGTTTTCTTGGCGCCTTTTTTAACCAAATACAGTGGCGGCGTTGCGATATAGACATATCCAGACTCTACCAACTCTCGCATGTATCGGAAGAAAAACGTCAATATCAAGGTCGAAATGTGACTTCCATCCACATCGGCATCACACATGATGACGACCTTGTGATAGCGTAGTTTCTCAAGATTCAACGCTTTGCTGTCTTCTTCGGTGCCGATAGTCACTCCTAACGCAGTGTAGATGTTACGGATTTCTTCGTTTTCAAATACCTTGTGCTGCATGGCTTTCTCTACATTGAGGATTTTACCCCGCAATGGAAGGATGGCTTGGAAGTTTCGGTCGCGTCCTTGCTTCGCCGTTCCGCCCGCCGAGTCTCCCTCGACAAGAAATACTTCGCATTTTGCAGGATCTTGTTCCGAACAATCGGATAGCTTTCCGGGCAACCCTCCCCCACTCATCACCGTTTTGCGTTGCACCATTTCGCGCGCTTTGCGGGCTGCATGGCGGGCTTGTGCCGCTAGAATAACTTTCTGAACGATGGTTTTGGCATCGTTGGGGTTTTCTTCTAGATAGTTCTCCAACATTTCGGAAACGGCCTGAGAAACCGCAGAGGTTACCTCACGGTTACCGAGTTTTGTTTTGGTTTGCCCTTCAAACTGCGGTTCGGCTACTTTTACGGAGACAATCGCCGTCAACCCCTCGCGGAAGTCGTCACCACTGATCTCGAATTTCAGCTTGTCCAACAAACCAGAATTATCCGCATACTTTTTTAGGGTGGACGTCAACCCCCGACGAAAGCCCGAAAGGTGGGTTCCTCCTTCATGGGTGTTGATATTGTTAACGTAAGAATGAAGATTTTCGGAAAAAGAGGTGTTGTACACCATGGCCACCTCTACGGGGATACCGTTTTTCTCCCCCTCAATCGATACCACTTCTTGGATGATCGACTCGCGATTGGCATCGAGAAAGGTGATGAATTCCTTCAATCCTTCTTTGGAGTGAAAGGTCTCGGCAATGAACGCCCCTTGATCATCGGTTTGTCGACGATCTTCCAAATTAATTGTAATTCCCTTGTTTAGGTAAGCCAATTCTCGCATTCTGTTGGCCAGGGTCTCGTAGCTGTATTCCAGGGTTTGCTGAAAAATTTGCGGATCGGGTTTAAAGGTTACCGTGGTTCCTCTTCGGTCTGTGGTCCCGGCTTCGCGCACTGCAAAGTTCGGCTTTCCGCGCTCATAGGATTGCTCCCAAATTTTTCCCTCACGGAAAACTGTAGCGGTCAATGATTCAGAAAGCGCATTGACACACGAAACACCCACACCATGCAACCCTCCCGAAACCTTGTAGGAGTCCTTGTCGAATTTTCCTCCCGCACCAATCTTAGTCATGACTACTTCAAGGGCAGAGACCCCTTCCTTTTTATGCATGCCCACGGGAATACCGCGACCGTTGTCTTCAGTGGTAATGGAATTGTCTTCGTTGATGATGACCTTGATCAAATCGCAATGACCGGCCAAGGCCTCATCGATGGAGTTATCGACAACTTCGTAGACCAAGTGATGCAGTCCTCGAACACCGACATCTCCGATGTACATGGAGGGACGCATGCGCACATGCTCCATTCCTTCTAGGGCCTGAATACTGTCTGCAGAATATTGGGGATTTTGTGGAGTTTCGCTCATAATTTCTTTGGTTTTAATCGAGCGCCAAAGGGCGTTCTCCAAAGATAAAAAAAGCACCTCCAAAAGCCGATAAAACCTACGGTCGAAGCGTTGAAGTTATCAACAAAATCTGTGAATAAAACAAGGTGATTTTACCAGTAAAAACACCCTCTTAACTGTTCTGATCTAGTAAGCGTCGTCATGCACCTTTGAAACAGCTCTTCCGGAAGGGTCATTCATGTTTTTAAACGCCTCATCCCATTCCAAAGCAATGGGCGTACTACACGCCACAGAAGGCACCGATGGAACACACAAAGCAGCGGTTTCGCTTGGGAAATGCTCTTCGAAAATACTGCGGTAATAGAACTCCTCTTTGTTTTGTGGTGGTTGTGCAGGAAAACGATAATGGGCGTTGGCCATTTGTTCGTCGCTTACTGCGCTTTCTACCACCTCTTTAAGGGTATCGATCCAACTGTACCCCACCCCGTCGGAAAACTGCTCCTTTTGACGCCATGCGACGCTTTCGGGCAGGTATTGTTCAAAGGCTTTGCGTACCACCCACTTTTCCATTCGTTCGCCATTGATCATTTTATCTTTTGGATTGATGCGCATGGCGACATCCATAAATTCTTTGTCGAGAAATGGGACCCGCCCCTCAATTCCCCACGCGGCCAGCGATTTGTTGGCACGCAGACAATCGTATTGGTGGAGTTTGTCTAGTTTTCGCACTGTTTCCTCGTGAAAAGCTTTGTCCGAAGGAGCTTTGTGAAAATACAAATACCCCCCAAAAAGCTCATCGGCCCCCTCGCCAGAAAGCACCATTTTTATGCCGAGCGCTTTGATGGCTCTCGCCATCAAGTACATGGGCGTAGAAGCACGAACAGTGGTAATATCATAGGTTTCCAAGTGATAAATAACATCGCGAATGGCGTCTAATCCTTCTTGAATAGTGAACTTAATTTCATGGTGGACTGTTCCAATGTGATCGGCTACTTTTTGAGCGGCAGCAAGATCTGGAGACCCTTCCAAGCCCACCGAAAAGGAATGCAGTTGCGGCCACCACGCGGCTTGGGTATCCCCCGACTCCACACGCTTTGCAGCAAATTTCTTGGCCAAGGCTGAAGTGACAGAAGAGTCCAAACCTCCTGAAAGAAGAACACCATAAGGAACATCACTCATGAGTTGACGACGGACTGCCGCCGATAGTGCATCGTGAATGGCATCAATACTGGTCTGGTTTTCCTTGACGTTCTCATACTCCATCCAATCGCGTTGGTACCACGAAATCGGAGCTTCTTCGGTTGATTGTAGATAGTACCCCGGAGGAAACAACTCTATCTTTGTGCACACGCCCTCTAAAGCCTTCAATTCTGACGCCACGTAAAATGTCCCAGAAGCGTCCCATCCCATATAGAGCGGGATAATACCCATATGGTCTCTGGCAATAAAATAGGTGTCTTCTTGCGTGTCATAGATGGCAAAGCCAAAGATGCCGTTCAATTCATCGACAAAATCAGGCCCCTTAGCTTGATACAACGCCAAAATTACTTCGCAATCCGATTGGGTCTGAAAGTCGTAGTCCCCGTCAAATTGCTGGCGCAACTCTTGGTGGTTGTATATTTCACCGTTGGCCGCCAAAACATAACGCCCACAGGGACTGTATAGAGGTTGGTTGCCCGAAGTAGGATCGACAATGGCCAAACGTTCATGCCCCATCAAAGCGCGATCGCTAGAATAGATACCGCTCCAATCTGGACCGCGGTGACGCAAGCGTTTAGACATTTGAAGAATCTGCGGACGCAAGTCTTCCGCGGGCTGTTTTAAATCAAAGGCACATACAATACCACACATGAGTAAAAATTTTTACGCAAATATAGTTATGTGATTTATAAATTAAATCATTAAAACAGAATCAATGTAAAATATTAATTAAAAAACACTTTTTAACCAAAAAAATAAACAGACTATAGTGTGTGGAACAAAAAAACAAAAGAATATTTACTTTTTGCGCTGATAAACCATTTCGCC
>WTJN01000036.1 GCA_011526265.1 Candidatus Arcticimaribacter sp.
TTTGCTTGTCCACCAGAAAATGATAACTGTAGTGGTGCAATAGAAGCTGTCGTAAATGCAGATCAATCTTGTAATCTTATAACTCAGGGTACACTGAGTGGGGCAACTTACTCAGGAAATAATAGTAATTGTATTTCTGATATGGATGATGACGTATGGTTTTCTTTCTCGGCGTTAAGTGAAGTTCAATCTATATCTCTGCAAAATATTACTGGCAGTACAAGTAACTTAGGTCATGCATTATATGAAGTTGGAGATAATAACTGTAATGATTTAACAGAACTATATTGTCAAAATGGGACAGCTAGTATTAGTACAGATTTAAATATTGGTTCAACTTATTATGTAAGAGTTTACTCGATAGGAAATGAATCACAAAATGTAAATTTTGACCTGTGTATTAGTGATGCTCCGGACAATACAATTTGTGATAACGCCACAAACTTCTGTGGAGAAGGAGGAGCATTATATGGTGCTAATATTTTTGATTACCCAAGCTTGGGTCAAATTGCATGTTTGTATACAACTCCTAATCCATCATGGAATACAATTCAAATTGGAGAATCTGGTGAAATAGATATTCAAATTACCCAAAACACAGCATTTGACGATAATGGGAATCCTGTTGGAACTGGGCTTGATGTTGATTTTGTAATTTGGGGACCATTCGAAACTGGATTCGATTTTTGTGAAGATGGAATTTTAGATCAAGGATGTCCTGATCCATTTAATTGCCCAAATAATACTTCAAATCCAAATTTCTATCCCTATGGAAATATCATTGATTGTAGTTACTCAATTTTTAGCGTTGAGAACCTCACTATTGAAAATGCAATAGCAGGTGAAGTATATGTTTTACTTGTAACCAATTATTCAAATAATCCAGGAATAATACAAATAGAACAAACAAATGCTGGTCAGGATGGAGCTGGTTCAACAGTAGCTGAAATTGAAGTTGATCTAGGGTCAGATCAAACTTTTTGTGGGTTTCCAGAATATGAAATATTTGCTGACGCACCACTAGCAGATTCCTTTGAGTGGTATTTGGACGGAGTATATATTAACACAACTCAAGAGAACCATATAACTGCAACAGAGTCAGGAGAATATTCGGTTATCGTTTATGATGAACAATGTGGGTCATTTGCAGAGGATTTTGTGCAAATTAATTTATTTTCTGAAGCGTATGCATATACAACTGATGACATTATTACATGTGATGACAGCTCAAATGATGGTATAGAAAATTTTGATTTAACAATTCAAAATGAAAATATATTAGGTGGCCAGAACACAAATGAGTACAGTGTAACCTATTATGAATCATTTGAAGATGCACAGTCTGGAAATAATGCAATTAATACTGACTATACAAATAGCTCTAATCCACAACAAATTTTTGCCAGAGTTGAGCATATTGATGCAATTGGATCAAATTCTGGATGTTTTTCAATTTCAGATTTCATGATTGAGGTAACTGGTGCAGTCCCCGATGCTATTTCACCAGGTGAATACGTGATTTGTGAACCAATTTTTTCTTCTAACAATCAGATTTTTGATCTTGAATCTCAAAATGAAATTATTTTAGAAGGACAAAATCTTGATAATTATAATGTTACATACCATATTTCTGAGGAGGATGCTTCAAGTGGATTAAACCCTCTTGAATCACAATATGAAAACATTTCAAATCCTCAAACAATTTATGTCAGAGTTGAAGATACAAATGCTTTTGAATGTTACAGCACCACAAGTTTTGATTTAGTTGTTTGTCTCATTCCTGAGGGTATATCCCCTAATAATGATGGCTATAATGACAGTTTTGAGTTGAAAGGTTATGAGGTGCATAAACTAAAGATATATAACAGGTATGGTAAATTGGTGTATAGCACTACGAACTATAATGATAATTGGGAAGGTCAATCTAACGAAGGAAACAAACTTCCAGTGGGAACATATTTCTATTATATGATTTATGATGATAATTTAGAAAAAACAGGGTGGATATATATTAATTATTAGCTAATTTAACTTTTAATCTATTATTTGTATATGAGTAAAATAAATACTAGCGTTAATTATCTTGAGATGACTAATCAATTATTCAATATTATCAACTAATTATTATGAAAAGATTTACATTCTTTATCGCTTTATTTTTTTCATTCCAAGTTGTAGTTTCACAGCAAAACACAACTGTTGATTGTACAGCTGGTCCTGTTTCAACAACTTTCTGTTACGACACTGGTCAAGATAATAGCTACACATTTACAAGTAACGATGGTACTCCCTTAAACTTGACCATTGATGAAGGTCAGGTAGAAAACAACTATGATGAATTAGAAATTCGTGATTCTGACGGTACTGTTCTTTATAATGGTTATGGTAATGGAGGAAATATTGCTGGATTATCTTTTCAATCCTCTGGTGACACAATAACATTAGAAGTAGTTGAAGATGGAAGTATTAGTTGTGTATCCTCAGGCTATACTCCGATTACTTTCACTGTCGCTTGTGCCACTTGTGTAAATCCTCAAGTTGATTTTGAAGTAGTATCCGACTGCTTAAATGCACCTCAGTTTTTTGTTGATGTTAACGTAACAGATTTAGGGTCTGCTGGAAGTTTGACTATATCAGATAATCAGGGTAATAGTTCTAGTGCTACAGCAATAGGAACAATTCAATTTGGTCCTTATGCAAATAATACAGACGTTCAAATTACTGCATCAAATGATGATGATGCAAACTGCTCGTCAAGTAGTGGTCCTCTAACTCAAGA
>WTJN01000152.1 GCA_011526265.1 Candidatus Arcticimaribacter sp.
AGACCCGCCCCCGCGCTGTTCTTTTATACCGGCGGAGGCCAAAGGTGGGGTTGCTATCCAATGGCCGCAATCCCCATTCTTCGGCTTCATCCATAATTGCCGATAAAACGGGCACGGCACGGTTTGCGCCTTCGGGCATATGGCTTAACCCCGCAAACCAGGTCGCGACATCATCTTGGGTTATGCTGGTGATGGCATGGGTTTTGAAAAACGGCAAAATCTGATTTTTCAGGTAATCGCGATTAACCCGCAAGGTGGACGGCTTCCACAATCGCGACCGCCGCTTGAAAGTCAATTCCGCCAAATCATGAAAGTCTTTTATTTTTTCCCGTTGGGTGATATAGACTTCATTAGGCTTCAAGGCGCGTGAATGTTGCGCTGTGATTTCTCGGTAAGTGGTTGTTTTTATCTCCATTTTTTGGGTAAAATCCGAATAAGATTTCCCCAAAATGATAAAAAATGAAGGTAATTTACTGTTTACTTTCAGATGCTTAGTAGGGGCATAGCAGCCCTGCTGCGGGTATGATGTAATGGTAGCCTGTCAGCTTCCCAAGCTGAACGCACGGGTTCGATTCCCGTTACCCGCTCCATTTCCCCAGCTGAAGTAGGCAATTTCAATAGGTTACGGAACTGCACTTAACTGTCAACAGGCACGATATGAACATCAGTCTGTCCATAATTTTAGACTGCTAGACAAATACACAACTATCCAATCATAATAATCCTACAGCTGATTATTATTTGGTGATTAAATGTTTAGATTATTGAGTGTTCTTATCCTTTCTCTTGCAGTAATTTCACATGCCTATGCTAAATTCTCCAACTCCAATCCCAGTCAGCAAAACATGCGAGAAGCCACTGGATATCATGGAAATGGTATTCTGACGTGGGGGTTATATGAAATATTTGATTTGAACGATGATGGGTTTGACGATTTAGTTTTTGGCGTTGCAGTCAATGATGAGAAAACTAATCTACACAGTCAAACCGAGTTCGTGAAGCCAGTGATATTCTTTTGGGACGATAACAAAAAGTCATACCAAATAGACTATGCAGTTCAGGATAAATTACCAAAATTGCATTGGCCACGAAGGGCGGTAGGTTCAAAAAATCCGATAACGGGTGAAGTTGAACTTTTCGTAGCTGACCACGGTTTAGATGGCGGGCATGCCCCTAATTGTGGGGCGCCTAATTGGCATATCTCATTTAATGGTGGAAAAATAACTAGTGTAACTAAGCCATATAATGTCAATGATTACTCCCACGGACTAGCATCAGCCGACCTGAATAATGATGGTCGTTTAGACCATATTGTTATCAACAGCCCATACATTAAGCGAGATAAATGCGGTGGAGGAAAATACACCAACGATAGCTACATGCTCTTATCCAAAAATAAAAATGAATTTGAACGAAAAAAGATAGACTTTAAGAGCAAATCGTTCGGCAAGAAGCCCTATTTTGATGCCGGCAATATAATGAAGATTGATGGAAGTTTCTATTTTATTGGAGGGCGCGGATACCATCATAAAACAAAACCAGGTTTGGATATTTTTGAAATCAACCTCAATGGAAAATTTAGTCCTAAACAGTTCATAGACGCCCCAAAGGTGATGAAAAGAAATCCAAGCTATAGCGAAGTGGTTCTTGATAACTCAGACACTCCAGCCTTTTTTGCAACACTAGCAGAAACAGACATGAATTGGCGGGGCAGGTATATTCAGCGTTTAGAATGGACAGGTTCAAAATTCATTGATGTGAGTGAAAAGGTTCAGCAAGTAAATCCACAGAGGCAAGATGGCGAAACTATGCCGGATTGGTGCACACTGTTTTCAGTGTTTAAATGGAAGGGTAATGATTATCTAACATGCAGCAGTTTAACGCCCTTCCTTCAGGGAAGACCTAAAGTCTATGTTCGTCAGGGTGAACGAATTGTTCCTGTGGATAACTCTAGAGGTAATGCAACATTTGATGAATGGGCAAATAGGGAAGTCAATCCGGTTAACCATGATGGAAAGACAAAGCTGGTTGCTTGGGATTTAAGGTCAGGCACAAACCTCAGTGTAAAAGAAGCATGGTCAGGAATTGTAATAAATGTGTTAAATTACGCACCGGTAAAAGTGCAGGAATATGTTCTAAATAAAGACGGATTTTCTGTTAATCCGCAAAACCCTCTCAGTTTTCCAAATGAGTTTGTAAGAAGGAATGTTTGGGACAATGAAGTATTAGATATTGGCCAAGAAAAAGAGAATTTAATTGGCTTAATTAGAGCAACAACAATTTTGAAACATGGTAGCCCTGTTGATTTACTTACATACGCTTACAGCATACCGCCGACTGTAAAGGCCGGAAAAATAGCATTCATTGATGCCATAACAAACAATGGAGATATAAATACCAGAGGCAATGATGTGTCTTATGAAGTCCAGAAGAAAACGGCTAATTTAGTTGAAAAAAAGTGTGGGGTTAAACTTCTTTCACAAAAAGGAAAATTCTATCCAACTTTTCCAATAGTGGATGCTTTGAAGGTAAGTTTTGAACGAAGAGGCTTTAATTTAGAAGTGCTGTCTGCTGATTCAAAATGCATTATTAATGCATTGAATACTCAATACCCTGAATACTGGTATGAATTATTGCATATCACAGGAAAGAGCATTCGTGGTTCTAACGAAAATGGCAATATAGGAAGAAGTCCTAAATTTATTGATGCCTTTGAGCAAACTCAAAACACTGTAAAATCTAATTGGCGAAAATAA
>WTJN01000135.1 GCA_011526265.1 Candidatus Arcticimaribacter sp.
GGTGCATTGTGTTGTCGAAATCTTTGCCCGCCAAACCAACGCCAGCCGCGCCTGTGTTGTCATTGATCGCCTTGGCAAGTGCATACATGTCGTCCCATGTTGCAGGTGCCTTACATTCTGCGCCAGCCGCTTCAGCAAGATCACAGTTGATGTAAAGGCCCTTGGTTGAAAAGGCGTGGGGATATCCCCATTGAACGCCTTTAATCGTTACGGTGTTCAACACGCCCGTTTGATACTGCGATTTCGTCGCATCACTCATTTCCGCGGGTACAATTAGATCATTATTCGCCAACTGGCTAAGCGTGCGTGAGCCCATATACGCGACTGATGGGGGATCGCCCGCCGCCGCCAGCGTCAGGGATTTGTCCTGACATGTGCCCCATGGCACCGCCTCTAGGTTTACGGTGACCCCTGGATTTGCAGCAAGAAATGCATCGACCACCTTTTGGTCTGCTTCACGTACTTCGCCACCGCACATGATGAAATGCATGTCCTGCGCTTGTGCTGAAAACGCAGCCCCCGTCGCCAAGGCACCAGCGATTAAAATTGATCTTAACTGTGTCATTCGAACTCTCCCTTTTAGACACCTACTCTTTGACCGCGCCAGCCGTCAGGCCAGCGACAAGGTATTTTTGAAGGAACAAAAAGATCGCCATAACAGGCAGCACACCAACCAGTGCTGCGGCCATCATTTCATTCCAAGTCACCGACTGATAACCGATGAATTCGTACAATCCCGCAGGCAGCGGTTGCAGCTCGCGTTCTTGGTTGAATGTGATTGCGAATAGAAATTGTTGGGCATATGCGCCGATGAATACCGATACGCCAACTACGATTAATCCCGGAACCGCAAGCGGTAGAACCACACGGCGCAGGGTGTAGATGCGCGTTGCACCATCCACAAAAGCGGCTTCTTCCAGCTCGCGCGGAATTTTTTTCCAAATAGGAACGCAATAGCCAGATGCCAGTCGGGATCAAAAACGCGACACCTGGGACAATCATTGCCCAATAGGTGTTCAACAACCCCATCGTACGCAACACGCGATACAGCGGGATCAACAGGACCGCGCCCGTGAACATGTTCACCCCTAAAAAGGCCGCGAGGGTCGCATTTTTGAACGGAAACTCCAGCCGTGCAAAGGCATAGGCCGCAGGGATCACGAAAATCATCGTTAGCCCTGTGACCATGGATGCAATGTAAATAGAATTCCAAATATAGCGTCCCAACAAGGGCACAGTGACCCACATTTGGGAATAGGCATCAAAACTGAAGTCGTCGGACCAAAATTGATAGGGTGAGCGGAACAAATGTTCCAGCGGGCGCAAGGACGCCATGAACATTTCAAAAAATGGCAGCAAAACAAACGTCAGGAACACGGCAATTGCGGCGTAAATTCCAACTTTCTGCAAAAGGGTATAGCGGTCCATCATGGCCTATTTTGTCCCGTAATGTTTGTTAACTTTGTTCAAGAAGAACATGTAAATCAGTGAAAAGAGAGCGAGCAGAACAACAATCACAACTGCGCGCGCTGCGCCTTCTCCGAACTTGAAATTACCGATGGCCGTTTTGTAAGTATCCACGATCAAGGTGGTGGTTGCGCCACGCGGTCCGCCTTCGGTCAAGATCCAGATGACCTCAAAACTGTTGAACGTCCAAATCGCTGATAGCAGCGCCATAGACACAATCACTGGCATGATTTGTGGGATTGTGATGCGGCGGAAACGGTACCAGCGACTTGCGCCATCTACCCATGCGGCCTCATAGAGATCACGGCTGACCCCTTGCATCGCCGCAAGGAAAAACAGGGTGACCATTGGCGTACCAATCCATACATCTGTTACGACGGCGGCGTAAAACGCACTGCTTTTATATGCCAAAAATTCAATCGGTCCGTCGATTAGTCCCAGACGTTGGCCAATTCCCGATAGCAGACCGAAATAACCATTGTATAACCAAAGCCACCCAATACATCCGATCGCGACAGGGATCACCCAAGGGGGCATGACCAAAACACGAAACAGTGCCTTGCCCGGTATTGCGGCATTCAACAACGTGGCCCCAATCAGCCCCAAGATCATTTTGAAGGCGACGGATAGGAACATCCAATAAAAGGTGCGGATGATGGTCTGATGGAACCGTCTGTCGTCCGCTAAATCGACATAATTTTCGAACCCAACATAGGTTTCACCGCCCAATCGTGCATCGGTAAATGACAAACGAAATGTTTCCGCAAGTGGCCAAGCCACAATGACCAAGATAAAGATCAATGCGGGCGCCACCAAAGCCCAAGCGAACAGCCCTTCTGACAGCACAAATCGGCGTTGGGCACTATTCATTTGTCCGCCAGAATGGCGGTGATCTGCATTCGACACATGAACCTCCCTTACTGATTCCGCGTTGAACGTTTCAAAAATACTTGTTGTGGATTGGACTGTAACAAACAGAATTAAAACTGACACCTAACTAATACCATTATTATCAAATCAATAGTTACTGGGTAAAATTCTTGATAATTCAGGGTTTTTTTGGAAACCTATACTTCAATGGTTATGTATTGGTATTATTTTATCAGTTCCAAATAGATCGGAAAAAAGATGACAGATGCGGAATTCAAAGAAATATTGGCACCAGAACATTGGTATCGTGTTGGACGCGGACCTAGGTATCAACAATTGCATAGATACCTACTAGATCAGATCGCATCGGGCCGTATTTCTGAAAACACGCAATTGCCGCCAGAGCGGTC
>WTJN01000146.1 GCA_011526265.1 Candidatus Arcticimaribacter sp.
GTTGAGGGAATTTCTGCCGGTGTATTCTTACACGCAGTGATCATGACTGCTACAAGAGCGATGACTATTTTTTTCATAGTTTTTCAATTTGATATCAGTAAATATACAAAAGTTGCGGAATGACTAGGCGTCCTCCCCGGGGGCAATGGTCACGCACAAGCCATCCAAGTTTTCGGTAATAGGGAGTTGGCATCCCAACCGGCTGTTGTCTTCCACGTGAAAGGCCTCTGCCAACATAGCTTCTTCTTCCTCAGAAGGCTGATTTAAAGGATGTTCGGAAGTTATATAACACTGGCACGATGCACATAGGGCCATTCCACCGCAGGTACCCTCTACAGGGAATTCATAGCTTTTTAGGACCTCCATCAAATTCATGGCCATATCCGTAGGCGCTTCTAGATGGTGTGTGACTCCTTCGCGATCCGTTAAATGAATGGTAATATCTTGCTTCAATATCTAAGGCTGTATGTTGATAACTTCTTCTATTTGTGGGGCATGTTTTTTGATCGTCATTTCAACGCCAGATTTTAAGGTCATCTGATTGACAGAGCAACCGGCACAGGCGCCATGTAATTGCACCTTCACAATTCGGTCCTCTTCAATTTCAATGAGGGAAATGTCTCCTCCATCGGCAGCGAGGAAGGGACGAATTTCATCGAGGGCGGTATTTACTTTTTCAATCAAATCCATGCAGCAAAATTATGGTTTTATTGCGGAACATCCCGCCATGGTGGTGATTTTTACCGCTTGTGTTGGTGGAAGATGCTCGTTGCGCTTGACCAACTCGGCCACCATATTTCGGGTAACTTCGGTAAAGGCGTTGGCAACGGGAGTTTGATTTTGAAGGGCTGCAGGGCGGCCTACGTCTCCAGCTTCGCGGATGCTTTGCACCAAAGGAATATCACCTAAAAAAGGAACCTGCTCATCCTGCGCGAGATTTTTAGCTCCTTCACGACCAAAAATGTAGTATTTGTTCTCGGGGAGTTCTGCCGGGGTAAAATACGCCATGTTTTCAATCACCCCCAAAACAGGAACCTGAATATTCTCTTGTCGAAACATTGCGATGCCTTTTTTGGCATCGGCCAGAGCGACATTCTGCGGAGTTGAAACCACTACCGCACCATTGATGGGTAAGGATTGCACCAAACTTAAATGAATATCACCTGTTCCGGGAGGCAGGTCAAGGAGTAAAAAATCGAGTTCGCCCCAGGCCGCATCAAAAATCATTTGATTCAATGCCTTGGCCGCCATTGGGCCGCGCCAGATGACAGCTTGGTTAGGCTGGGTGAAAAACCCTATCGAGAGTACCTTTACGCCATAGTTTTCTATGGGCTCCATTTTGGAAGCACCGTCGACTTGAACGGATAGTGGTCGTGCGCCTTCCATGTCCAACATGGTGGGAATCGACGGGCCATAAATGTCCGCATCGAGGATCCCTACACGAAATCCCATTTCGGCCAACCGAACAGCTAGATTAGCTGTTACCGTTGATTTTCCAACACCTCCTTTTCCCGAAGAAATGGCCACAATATTGTCAATCCCCTTGATGGGCGCACCCTTGATGGGAGCTGCCTGGGGTGGTTTTTCAACGGTAATATTGATTTTAACCTTGGCTTTTTCGTGCACGTTGGCATGGACGGATTTTAGAATCTCCACTTCCATTTTTTTTCGCGCTTGCAAGCTAGGATTTTGAAGACTTAGATCAATGACTACCTCATCACCAAAAACAACGATGTTTTTAATTGCACCGCTTTCGATTAAATTCTTCCCTTCTCCAGGGAGGGTTAATTTTTCTAGTGCCTTCTCAATTTCTTTCTTGCCAAACATTTCTTCGCCAATTTTGTTGCAAAGATACTGTGTAGCAATGGACAAAAAAAAGATTCTGTAGTAAAGGCTTATTTGTTTAATTCTGTCGGATTCCAAAACACCTGATCAAAATGCTGCACTTGATTATTTTTGATCACTACCCCTTCATTTTCGAGCAGTTGTTGCATCAAGTTACTGCCGTCAAAATGATGCTTCCCTGTGAGCATCCCAATGCGATTGACCACCCGGTGTGCAGGAACATCGGCATGTATATGCGATGCGTTCATGGCCCAGCCCACCATTCGTGCGCTTCGTGGGTCGCCAATGTAATGGGCAATGGCCCCGTAGCTGGTTACCCGTCCTTCGGGAATTTGCCGGACAACGGCATAGACGCGTTCAAAAAATGAGCTATCCGTTTTTTTCATCAGGAAAACGAAAATTCAAATACGTGATTAATTTCCCTTTCTCACGGAACAGTTGTTCGTAGTAGGTTTGTATGGCAGTAACGTGGGTGGGTGCGTGTGGGTTGTTGTACACATCATGATGAGCATACTCCACCGGCCAACCCAAACCTTGGAGTAATCCAAGAGTATAGCCATGCAAGTATTCACTATCCGTTTTTAGATGCACCACACCCTGGGGTTGAAGCACCGTTCGGTAACGGGCCAAAAATGCGGGATTGGTCAGGCGGTGTTTGGTTCGTTTGAACTTAATTTGCGGATCGGGAAAAGTAATCCATATCTCATCCACTTCGTTCGACGCAAATACATCTTCAATCAACTCGATTTGCGTTCGGATGAAAGCGACATTGGGCAATCCTTGCTCGAGGGCCTGTTTGGCTCCTGCCCAAAATCGGGCGCCTTTTATGTCGACGCCAATAAAGTTTTTGTCGGGATATTGCTGCGCCAAATAAACGGAATATTCCCCTTTTCCACAGCCCAATTCTACGACGATAGGATGATCGTTTTTAAAAAACTTTTCTCTCCATTTTCCTTTTAGTGAAAAACGCCCGTGCAGCAAGTCTTCGCGCTCCGGTTGGATGACATTTGAAAAGGTTTCGTTTTGCTTGAATCGTTTGAGTTTATTCTTACTGCCCACAGATTAATTTTGGTGTAAAGCTAAGGAAAAATCAACGTGTAATCAGACACTTTTGGTGAGGGTAAATGAAAATTCTGACCCCACATTTTGCGTGCTTTCAACGAAAATTTTCTCTCCATGGGCTTCGATAATGTGTTTGACAATGGCCAACCCTAAGCCAGAACCACCATCGTTGCGGTTGCGCGTTTTTTCTACCCGATAAAACCGTTCAAAAAGACGCGGAAGATGCTCTTCGGCAATTCCCTTTCCGTTATCAATCACCCGCACCAAAATTTTATTCTCTGTTAGTGCACTCAACTCAATTTCTGTTGTTCCGTTTTTTACGCCATATTTTAGTGAATTAACAACAAGATTGGTCAATACCTGCGTAATCCGTTCCAAGTCTGCTTCCACATAAACTGGGGCATTGGCAGGGTGGTTACACACCAAGTTGATTTCTTTCTTTTCGGCTTGCATTTCCAATAATTCCACCAAATCACGAATCATTTGAACCACGTCAAATCGTTCGACATTCAACTGGGTAATTCCCAGTTCAATTTGTGTAATAAAATCTAAATCATTGATGATAACACTCAAGCGGTCGATCCCATTGGCCGCTTTTTGGAGATATTTTTGTTTGGTTTTTTTGTCATTTACCTTTCCCTCAAGCAAGGTGAAAATATATCCTTGGACAGTAAATAGTGGGGTTTTCAACTCATGGGCAAGATTACCGATAAACTCTCGACGAAAATTTTCTTTGTCTTTCAACAATTCAATTTCCAGTTTGCTCTCTTTAGCAAACTGCTGCAAGCTTTTGGTGATGGACAAGACATCTTTTTGCATCGAATCCTCATTGATGGGCATGCCCGTGGGGGAAAGATCCTGATAGAGGTCGCGCACTTTAGTTGCAATAAAATTTTCAATCCGCAGCTGAAAAATAATGAACACCAGCACAAAAAGAAGGAGTTGTAAGAACAGTGCGTAATGCCAATTTTGAACAAAGACATCCCACAAATGGGAGAAAGAATAAAAAAATCCAACCACAAAAAGGCTAAAGACAATCACAACCAGAACGGCCAGTTGCAACGCCATGCTAAATTGTTTCATGAAGAAGCCGTTTTATCGACAAATTTATAGCCGACGCCTTTGACGGTTTTAAAATAGTCCTCGCCTATCTTTTCGCGGAGTTTTCGTATGTGCACATCAATGGTACGGTCGCCAACAACCACATCACTACCCCATACGGCTTCCATAATTTTTTGTCGTTTGTGTACCTTCCCCGGTTTAGAAGCCAACAGATAGAGTAATTCAAACTCCTTTCGCGGCAGTACAATCTCCCGATCTTTATAGGTGACCTTGTATTCTTCTACATCGATGACCATATTGGGGAATGAAATATTGCCATCGTTTTCTTCATTGAGTAGTCTGCGCAACAGAGCTTTGACCTTGGAGTTAAGGATGCGCGGCTTGATGGGTTTTGTCACATAATCATCGGCGCCAGATTCAAAAGCAGCTACGTGAGAGTAATCTTCGCCTCGCGCAGACAAAAACATGATAATGGTATTCTGAAAACGTTTATCCATGCGGAGTCGCTCGCAGGCTTCGATACCATCCATTACGGGCATCATAACATCCAAGATGATGAGATGAGGCATGTATTGGTCGGCAACTTTGAGTGCCTCTTTCCCATTTTCTGCCGTATATATTTGGTAGCCTTCGTTCGATAAATTAAACGATAAGATCTCTAAAATATCGGGTTCATCGTCGACGAGAAGGATTTTAATCTTGCTTTTCTTCATACAACAGGGTAATTATTTTCATAAAAATAACAATATTCCCGTCGACTTGCTCATTCCCCAAAGAAGAAATGATAACTTAACAATGCCTTAAACTTCGCTACTCGCTCTTAGGGTTGTAACTTTGGGGTATTGCACTTTGAACCATGAAGGATATTCGATCTACGGCCTATTTAGCGATCAAAACTCCAGAGGAGTATGAAAAAATTGCCTTGCAGACTTTTGAGCATCAATATGCCTCCAACCCTGTCTATCGTTCCTTCTGCACCTTGATTCACCGAGCTCCTGCTGATATTCATCATTCCATTGATATCCCAGCACTGCCGATTGGTTTTTTCAAGAGCCATCGCGTGACAAGTTTTGACCATACGCCCGAAATTACTTTTACCTCAAGTGGTACCACAGCACAGCGCACCGCTCAACATCATTTGGTTTCAACAAAACAGTATCGACACACTTTTCTTCCCATCTTCGAACAGCATTACGGTCAACCCAATCGGTGGACGATTTTGGCTTTATTGCCCGCCTATCTGGAGCGCCAAGGATCCTCCCTGGTTTATATGATGGACCACTTGATCAAGAAAAGTAAGCATCCCCAAAGTGGTTTCTACCTCAACGATTTTAAAAGCTTAAACGCAACCTTACAAGCGCTGGAAGAAAAAAAACAACCCACCCTCCTCTTGGGGGTTTCCTTTGCATTGATTGATTTTGCTGAACAATACCCTCAACAGCTCAATTCGACCATTGTAATGGAAACTGGCGGCATGAAAGGGAGACGGGAAGAAATTACCCGTGAAGCCTTGCACAGTATTTTATCGGCGGGTTTCGGGGTGACTGATATCCACAGTGAATACGGCATGACAGAATTGCTTTCGCAAGCTTATTCAAAAGGAAATGGACGCTTCTTTCCTCCCCCATGGATGCGCGTTCGGGCCATGGAAATCAATGATCCATTTGCTTGTGCGGGAAACAACAAAATAGGACGACTCAACATACAGGACTTGGCCAATTACCACAGTTGTGCCTTTTTGGCCACCGATGATTTGGGAAGAACGCATGCAGACGGAAGTTTTGAAATTCTTGGTCGCATGGATACCAGCGACATCAGAGGATGCAACCTGATGGTGGTTTAAACAAACTCGAGGATAAAAAAACTTTTCTTTCCGCGTTGCAACAATACATACCTATTGTTGATCAAATCACTTGTAGTGATTTTTTTGGAAGCATCGACCTTAGTACGATTGACAGCTATTGCATTTTCTTTCAGTGCTCGTCGCGCTTCACCGTTGGACTTGAGTAAACGTTCCTCCCCGGCTAAAGCGGCAATGATATCGAGTCCGTCGTCTAGATCAGTGATCGATAGTTGTGCTTGAGGCACCCCTTCAAAAACATCTAAAAACGTAGCGGCATCCAACTGCTTTAAGTCTTCAGCTGTTGACTTTCCAAAAAGAATTTGCGAAGCACGCTCTGCGTTGGCCAAGTCTTCTTCAGAATGTACCAAGAGGGTGACTTCTTGAGCCAAACGTTTTTGAAGCATTCGTTTATGGGGTTCCGCCTGGTGCTGGTCGATTAAATGTTCTATTTCGTCTTGCGACAGAAAAGTGAATATTTTGATGTAATTGGCGGCGTCTTCGTCCGAGGCGTTCAACCAATATTGATAAAATTTGTAGGGAGAGGTACGAGCTTTATCGAGCCAAATATTCCCTCCTTCAGTTTTTCCAAACTTACTGCCGTCGGCCTTGGTAATCAACGGACAGGTAACGGCATAGGCCTTGCCTGCATCTTTTCGGCGAATGAGTTCCGTTCCGGTTGTAATGTTGCCCCACTGATCGCTACCGCCCATTTGTAAGGTGCAGTTGTAATGGCGATACAGATGAAGAAAATCATATCCTTGCAGAAGCTGGTAGGTGAACTCTGTAAATGACATCCCAACTTTTGCTTCGGCACTCAATCTTTTTTTCACAGAATCTTTGGCCATCATATAGTTAACGGTCAAATGCTTTCCAATATCCCGAGAAAAATCAATCAAACTGTAGTCTTTCATCCAATCAAAATTATTCACCAACTGTGCGGGCTGCTCTGCCGTTTCTGAAAAATCGATAAATCGTTCCAGTTGGGCTTTGATTCCAGCAATATTTTTTTCCAAAGTTGGCGCATCCAAAAGGTTGCGTTCATCGGACTTTCCTGAAGGATCACCAATCATCCCGGTTGCTCCACCAATCAACGCAATGGGTTGATGACCTGCACGCTGAAAATGCATAAGAATAAGAATTTGCACTAAACTCCCAATGTGCAAAGAATCGGCGGTTGGGTCAAAACCAATGTATCCTGCCGTAGGCCCTTCGTTAAGGTGATTGGCTGTTTCTGGTGTAATATCGTGCAGCATGCCGCGCCACTGCAATTCAGCAATAAATGAATTTTCCATGCTTTGTATTGATTGCTGCAAAGATAATCGATTGATAGTCGAATGACACATTCCTTGGGCAAGATCTTCATGCGCTTTTATCAAAAGGGACTCCTCAAAATTCTGTACCTTTAAGCCATGATTTTGGTTACAGGAGCAACGGGATTGGTAGGTGCACATTTATGTTTATCTCTCGTTCGACAAAATCAAAAAATTGTGGCGCTTTACCGAAGAGACAAAAAAAGAGTTGCGCTTAAAGATTTTTTTAAAGCCCACAACGCCACCCCGCTGTTTGATCAAATTGTTTGGCGAAAAGCCGACTTGACCAACCTCCCAGCGTTGACGTCTGCTTTTGAAGGAATTCGAAAAGTATATCACTGTGCAGCGTCTGTATCGATGGCCTACCACAAACAGGCCGAATTGTTTCAGGTTAATCAACAAGGCACAGGATATATTGCTGATCTGTGTATCGAGAAAAAAATTGAAAAACTGGTTTATGTAAGCTCCATTGCTGCCTTGGGCAGCGAGACCTTGCAGGGCCCCATCGACGAACGTACCCCTTGGAACAGCGCCGTCGAAAAAACGCCGTATGCCTACTCAAAATATGGCGCAGAATTAGAAGTTTGGCGATGCGGGCAAGAAGGAGTCCCCATTGCCATTGTCAACCCCGGGGTCATCCTTGGACAAGGACTGCCCAATAGCCCACTCGACCAGCTTATTGGACTACTTCAAAAAGGAATTCGATTTTATCCAACAGGGGTCACTGGGCTTGTCACTGTTGAGGACGTGGTTGCTGTAATGCTCTCACTAATGGAAGGCCCAATGGTGAATGAACGTTTTATTCTTGTCGCAGAAAATTGGACCTACCAAAGGCTTCTTCAAGAAATAGCAAAAACGAAACAACTGAAAGCTCCTATACGTAGCTTACCGATGTGGTTACTGCACATTGGTTGGGTCTTGGAATCTGTGCTAAGCGCGATTGGGATGCGAAAAAAGTTTTTGTCCAAAGCGTTGGTGAAAACCCTTGGGGATAAACGAGAAATTGACGGGAACAAAATTGTTCGGTTAACCGACTTTACCTACACCCCCATCGCCCCCTATCTATCGGCTCAACTGTCCTCCAACTAGTTGGTCTCTTTCTTGGATTGGTCTTCTGATCTTTTTTCCGCTGCGACTTTTTCTTCGGCAGCTTTTTCTTTTGCAGCTTTTTCTTCGGCAGCCTTTTCTTTTGCAGTTTTGAGCACTTCAATACTGTCTTTGGCTTTGTTCAAGCGTGTGTTGATGCGTTTGTAGATCTTCGCCATACGCTGAGGATCTTGGGCGTAATACTTCTTGCTCGCGGTCCAAATAGAATCGGGAACTTGGTATTTCTTTTCCATGTATTTTCCGTCAAAAATAGCTTGTCCTTCTTGCACAAGAAAGGACGCCTGTAGTGCATTGAGCAGAGCCAAATCGTAGAGCATATTTTCCATGGTTTCCTCCGAAAGCAGTCCTTGTGGTGGGGGATTGACCGTCCGTGCTTCGCAGGCGAGAACAAAACAAACGATGAAAACAACTATGCCATTTTTCATCGGTCAAAGGTTAAGCGTTGTCCGGCTTGTTTTTCCATAATTTCCCCTTGATGATAGACCGTTTGTCCGTTGACAAAAGTTCGCACCACCTTTGCATCAAATTGCGTGCCTTCAAAGGGCGACCAACCGCATTGATATAGCAAACTGGATTTGTCCACGACCGTGGTGGCATTCAAATCAACCAAAACCAGATCGGCAAAATAGCCCTCTCGGACATAACCGCGCTTTGAAACATCGAATAGGATGGCAGGATTATGACAGGCCTTTTCCACCAATTTTTCTAGGGTAATTTTGTCTTGCTTTACCGCAGTAAGCAAAGCCAATAAAGCATGTTGAACCAAAGGGCCACCTGAGGGTGCTTTGGTGTACACTTGTGCTTTTTCTTCCCATGTGTGCGGGGCATGGTCTGTTGCCAATACATCAATCCTATCATCGTTCAAAGCCTGCCATAAGGCCACTTGATCTTCTTTGTTTTTTACCGCCGGATTCCACTTGATCAGCGTTCCTTTTTCTTTGTAATCTTCTGAAGAAAACCACAAGTGATGCACACATACTTCTGCGGTTATCTTTTTGTCTTTTAGGGGGATAGTATTGTCGAAAAGGGCTGTTTCTTGAGCAGTTGACAAATGAAAAACATGAAGTCGAGCGCCCGTTTCCTTGGCCAAGGCAATGGCAGAGGAGGAAGAAGCATAACACGCCTGATGACTTCTTATGACTGGGTGCTTTTCGATGGGGATGTCTTCGCCATAAATTTCAATATGTTCAGCAAGGTTTTTTTTCACTGTAGGTTCGTCTTCACAATGCACAGAAATCACCAAGTCTGTAGAAGAAAATATTTTACGAAGAACCTCGGGTTCATCGACAAGCATGTTTCCCGTTGAAGAGCCCAAAAATAATTTGAGTCCAGCCACTTGCTTGGGGTCCAAACGCTGTATTTCCTCAAAATTATCGTTGGTTCCACCAAACATAAAAGAATAATTGGCAAGGGAATCTTTTGCAGCAATGGCAAATTTTTCTTCCAGTTTTTCAATGGTGGTGGTTTGTGGCGAAGTATTGGGCATTTCGATAAACGAGGTAATTCCTCCAGCAACTGCCGCTCGGGACTCTGTTCTGATACAGGCCTTGTGTGTGAGACCCGGCTCGCGAAAATGCACCTGATCATCAATCAAGCCCGGCAACAAATGTAAACCATGCGCATGGATGCATTGTTCGCCTTCCTGGGGAGGTAAGTCCATCCCTACAGACACAATTTTATCGCCTTGTATACGCACGTCAAGTTTTTGCGCTTTCCCCTCATTGACGACAGTGGCTCCTTGAATCAATACCTTATTCATCGCTGTTTTTTTATGGTTGTAAATTTAAGATAAATGACACCAAAAATCGCTTCCCAAATGATGGAAGAATTCATTTTTGACTGCCCTCTTTCACGGTTGAAAAACACGATTGGAATCTCTTTAATGGACAACCCTTTTCGCCAGAGTTTAAACTTCATTTCGATTTGAAAAGCATAGCCCACAAAAGACACCTTACTTAAATCAAGGGCACTTAATGCCGAGCGACGATAGCCCACAAAACCAGCCGTGGGATCCTTGACTGGAAGCCCAAGCATGAAACGAACATAGAGCGAGGCAACACGAGACAACAATATCCGCGACTTGGGCCAATTCACCACATGCACACCGTTGAGATAGCGCGACCCCACAACGACCGCAACATCGCCTTTTAACAATGTTATCATTTCGGGTAATCGACTGGGAGGGTGCGACAAATCGGCATCCATTTCAAAAATAAAGTGATATTGGCGACGCAACGCCCAATCAAACCCATGCAAATAAGCCTTTCCCAATCCTTCTTTTTGTTGACGCTCTTCCAAAAAAACTTGCCCTGGAAAATCTAAAGCGGCCTTTCGAATTTCTTGAGCCGTATGATCGGGGGAGTTATCATCAACAAACAAAACATGAACGCTATGGACCGCTGCAAAAATTTGCTGAAGCAGTGGAGTAATGTTTTCTCGTTCGTTATAGGTAGGTACAATGATTAGCGTTTCGTCCATGTGGCTGTAAAAATATAAATTACCGCTTTGATATAGCGAATCCTAGGGGAGCGTTTTTTGCAGTGACACAAAAAATGTACTTTTATCGCATGGGAGAATGGCAACCAATTTGGATGCAAAACAACGATTTTATCACCCTAATTCTTGGGATGAATTTTTTGGTTTTTGTGTTCCTCAAGATTCGTTTTGAAAGCACTTTTTTTTCGTTTATTCGCTTGATCGATACCCGAGTATTCTTTTCAAAGTATGGAGATCAATCAATGTTAAAAAGCGGATGGGGCTATGGGAGTGGTTTCTTCACCTTGTCCACCTTAAGCCTCTTTGTTGCGCTTCTGGGCGTCAACCTATGGAACCAATCATCGGTCGAAAAAATATATTTCATTGCTCTTTTGGGAGCTATCTTGATTGTTTTTATAAGAACATTGTTTGGCACCTTCATTGGCCTACTCACGGGGCAAATGCATTGGAT
>WTJN01000074.1:0-5347 GCA_011526265.1 Candidatus Arcticimaribacter sp.
ATCCTGAAATTTTTATGCATTAATGGCGGCGGCTTCTTCTTCGACCATTTCTTTTTCTTCAAATTCTTGGATTTCTTCGTCCCATTCGAAATGACTATCGATCAATTTGGTGTTTGGATAATAATCGACTTCGAGGTATTTGAGTCGCTTTACATCGATGACCTTTACTTGCACAATAAAGGTGTGGTGATGTCTTCGGTCGTAGGGGCTAATAAAGGTTTCATAGCTGTCCCAGATAATGTTGCGGGTATATTCAACATTGTCGTATTTCTCTTCGATAAAGAAGCGAATTTTTTTGTTGATTTCACGGTCATTGATGGGAACGATTTCGCCATCTTGGTTTTCTTCAAGACCGTTGTGTTCGGTGACAAAATCGTCGATGGTCACTCGTTTTTCTTGCGCGTAAACCTGAAGGCTCAGCAGTGCCAAACAGAGGGTGAGTAATTTTTTCATAATCCTAAAGGTTAAAAACAGTTTTTCAAAGATAAAAAAACCATTGGCTCTGTCGCTATCAGGGTAGAAACAAATCTATACGGCGAACAACCAACGGTACAGGTCATTCCCATTGGCAAATAAGACCAAGGAGATCAGCAGTAAAAAGCCAAACAATTGGGCATACTCCATGAACTTGTCGTTGGGTTTGCGCCCACTGACCATTTCGTAGAGTAAAAACATGACATGCCCACCGTCTAGCGCTGGAATGGGCAATACATTCATAAAGGCCAGCATGATTGAAATCAAAGCAGTGCTGTACCAAAATCCTTCCCAGTCCCAAGTGTCTGGGAAAAGGTTGCCAATGGCGCCAAAGCCACCTACTTGGGTTGCTCCTTTTTTGGTAAAAATATACTTAAACTGGGCGACGTAGTCGAAAAGCGTCCAATAGCCAAAAGCAAATCCCTGTTCGATGCTTTCGCTCAAATTGAGGGTGATGTGGGTGGGGGATACATTTTGTTTTTCTATCCCTAAAAATCCTAAGGTAGATGATGCGGTGGGGTAGACCACTTTTTGCAGGGTTTCCCCTTGGCGTTGAAGATCAAAAACAATGCTGTCTTTTTTTCTTAGGATTTGGCTATTGAGATCGGCCAACCCGTAAATGTTTTGTCCGTCATAACGCAACAGTACGTCTCCGACTTGCATTCCCGCTAGGGCCACCGGTGCGTTGGGGTAAAGGCTGTCGATCACAACTTTGCGGGCAAAAGTGAGTGGAAAAAGATCGCCATTTTCAAACAGGGTTGTTCCAAAATCATCAGGAATTTGAAGTTGTTCGATGCGTCCATTGGCATGGCGTACTTCAACGGTTTTGGGGCTTCTGAGAAACAAATAACGGTTGATCTGAGACACATCGTCCAAAACTTTTCCATCCACTTTGAGAATTTGGTCGCCATCTTGAAAACCAATGGCTTCTGCAATGGGCGAGGCCACCATCCCGTCGGGGGCATCTTGGGTGGGTAAAATGTCTTTCCCCCAAACAAAAAGCAACATCATGTAAATCAAGAATCCCACAATGATGTTGACGGTTACTCCTCCCAGCATGATGATGAGGCGTTGCCAGGCGGGTTTGGAGCGAAACTCCCAAGGCTGCGGCGGTTTTTTCATTTGCTCGGTATCCATGCTTTCGTCGATCATCCCGGCTATTTTTACATAGCCGCCCAAGGGCAACCACCCAATGCCGTATTCGGTTTCCCCAATTTTTTTCTTGAATAAAGAAAAATTGACATCGAAAAAAAGGTAGAATTTCTCCACCTTGGTTTTGAATAATTTGGCCGGAATAAAATGACCAAGCTCATGCAGTACCACAAGAATGGAGAGACTGAGCAGCAATTGTATTCCTTTAACAAGCATTGGATCCATAGCTGAGTTTTATTGCGCCCCAAAAATAAGGATTTCTTCCTGCCGCACCTTTGCCCGCTTTAATTTTAATTTCTTTTAACAATGTTGATCCATGTCTTGCCCAAAAAAACACCGTATTTTTGCAGTGTATGCGCGCTTTCTTTGCAAAATATCAACGTTTTTTGGGAATTTTCGCTGGGATTTCTCTCGTCATTTTGTTGCTGTTTTATCGTGCTTTAACGCCTAAAAAAATATTGCCGATCTATCAGCCTGCCTTGGTCAATTACGAGCTGGTTGATAGCAGTTTGCAGCACGTCAAAAAGTACCACAAAATTGCTCCGTTTAAATTGTGGAACCAAAATGGAGACCTTATTACCCATCGGGATTTCGAAGGAAAAATATATGTGGCCGATTTCTTTTTCACCACTTGTCCCACCATCTGTCCCATCATGACGGCCAATATGGGCGATCTACAAGCCCATTATCTGTCCGACCAAAAGGTGCAATTGCTTTCCTTTAGCGTGACTCCTGAGGTGGATTCCATTGCGCAGCTAAAAAAATACGCCCTTGAAAAAGGGGTGAATGATAAAAAATGGAATCTTCTTACGGGTGAAAAAAAAGCCATTTACGCCTTGGCTCGCAAGTCTTATTTTGTGGCCAAGGAGGACGGTGATGGAGGTCCCAATGACATGATCCATACTGAAAACTTTGTGCTGATTGATCCCGACCGCCGCATTCGCGGATACTACAACGGTGTATCCAAGCCCGCCATGGATGAACTGATCGAGGACATCCGAACACTCAAGCAGGAATATGGTTTTTAGGGCTCCCGCCTTCTCGATTTGATGGTGGAGATTTGTCTCTCCTTGCATTTTACGTTACTTTTGCTTCTTTAAAATCATTCTAGATAACGCAATGACTTTAGACGGCATTCAAAAGCACCAACGGGCCAGAATCGCAACGATTGATACCGCCATGTTGCCACTGAAATTGATCGAAATGGGTTGTTTACCGGGCAACGAGGTACACCTTGAGCAACGCGCGCTTTTGAACGATCCCATGTATTTGGTGATCGACGGAACGCATTTGGCCATTCGCAAAGAGACAGCGCGTTATATCACCATCGACATCATCGAATGAGCACGCAATTGAACGTAGCGTTAATTGGGAATCCCAACACGGGAAAAACGTCCGTGTTCAATGCCTTGACAGGGTTGAACCAAAAGGTGGGAAACTATCCGGGAATTACGGTCGAAAAAAAGCAAGGCATTTGCCGATTAAACCGTACGACCAAGGCGCACATTATTGACTTGCCTGGGACCTACAGTCTCAATGCTTCGTCCATGGATGAGAGTGTAGTGATTGAACTCTTGCTCAATAAAAACGACAAAGACTTCCCCGACGTGGCCGTGGTGGTCTCGGATATTGAGAACCTAAAGCGTAATTTACTGCTCTTTACCCAAATCAAGGACTTAGAAATTCCTACGCTGTTGGTCATCAATATGTCCGACCAAATGAAGCGCAAGGGCATAGCGTTGGACGTGGCCTTGTTGGAAGAACAACTCAAAACCAAAATTGCCCTAGTCAGTACTCGTGAAAACAAAGGGATTGATCAGATAAAGACTTTTCTTCTCAATCATCGTTCCTTGTCCAAGGAGGGGTTGACAGACATTGCTTCGATCGATCCCGAATATTTTCGACATTTGGCCACTGTATTTCCCAATCAATCGCTCTATAAACTGTGGTTGGTCATTACCCAGGACATTAATTTTGCCAAAGTCGACCGACAGCGTTTTGACGCCGCAACCGGCCAAAAAATCCAGTCAGAATCTCATCTGAAGCGCCTGCAACAGAAAGAGACCATCAAGCGGTATCAAATCATCAATAATGCGTTAAAGGAAACCTATGTCATTGATCGAAAGAAGGCAACGGACATCCGTTCGCGTCTCGACCGCGTCTTGATCCATCCTTTTTGGGGCTACGTTATTTTCTTCTTAATTCTACTGACAATTTTTCAAGTCATCTTTGACTGGAGTAGTGTTCCCATGGATTTCATCGATAGCAGTTTTTCTCAATTGAGTGACGCTGTTAAAAACACCCTGCCACCGGGAATTTTCACCAACCTCATTGCCGAGGGAGTGATTAGTGGTCTTGGTGGGATTGTTATTTTTGTCCCGCAAATTGCTTTCCTTTTTTTATTCATTGCCGTATTGGAAGAGACGGGCTATATGAGCCGTGTTGTTTTTCTCATGGATCGTGGGTTGCGCCGCTATGGATTGAGCGGGAAGAGTGTTATTCCATTGATTTCTGGAACGGCATGTGCCATTCCTGCGGTGATGGCCACACGAAATATTGAAAATTGGAAAGAACGGCTCATCACTATATTGGTAACCCCTTTTACAACCTGTTCTGCCCGTTTACCCGTCTATTTGATTCTCATTGCCTTGGTGATTCCCGAGGGGACATTTTTGGGGATGAGTTACCAAGGGTTGGCCTTGATGGGGCTTTATCTGTTAGGTTTTGTTATGGCGCTTTTTTCAGCGGCGATTCTCCAGCGTTTTTTTCCGTCACCGGGCAAGACGTATTTTGTTATTGAAATGCCCAATTACAAACTTCCTTTACTCAAAAATGTAGGGATCACAGTGGTTGAAAAAACAAGGTCTTTTGTTGTGGATGCCGGTAAAATCATTTTGGCGATGTCTGTTTTGTTGTGGGTCATGGCGTCCTTTGGGCCCGGGGAGTCCTTTGGTGAAGCGGAACAGCGGGTCCAGCAGTCGCACCCCGAGCTCGCCCTTACTTCAGAGGCGTATGCCCAAAAAGTGGCGGCGTATAAACTGGAACATTCATTCATTGGCATTCTTGGCAAAACCATAGAACCGGCCATTACCCCCTTGGGGTACGATTGGAAAATAGGCATTGCCCTGATTAGCTCGTTTGCTGCTCGAGAAGTATTTGTCAGTAGCCTCGCCACCATTTACAGTGTAGGCAGCGACCAAGAGGAGACGATTAAAAATAAAATGGCTGCAGAACGCAAGCCCAACGGAAAAGCACTTTTTGATTTTCCAACTGGGGTCTCACTCATGCTCTTTTATGCGTTTGCCATGCAATGCATGAGTACGCTGGCTATTGTGAAAAAAGAAACCAACAGTTGGAAGTGGCCATTGATTCAATTGTTTGGCATGACCACCATCGCCTATTTGGCTGCTTTTTCTGCCTATCAAATTTTAGCATAGATGCAAACAGTACAGCTTTTATTGGTCGCTTTTACAGTTGCTTTAGCTGTCCGGTTCCTCTACCGGCGGTTAGTTGTTGCGAACAACAAGGACAATGGATGTGGAACAGATTGTGGCTGCCACTAGGCATTCATCAGCGCTTCGATCTCCTCTACTTCAATGGGAATATTTTTCATCAAATTGATGGGCGCCCCGGTAGGTTGAATGACCACATCGTCTTCGAGGCGAATACCAAACCCTTCTTCGGGGATATAAATCCCGGGCTCTACCGTAAAGACCATCTG
>WTJN01000074.1:5447-8941 GCA_011526265.1 Candidatus Arcticimaribacter sp.
TGGAGAACAGCATTATACACGGCTTTTTGTCGGGCGGTAAATCGTCCTGAAACCGGAATGGTGCGCGACAAATCACTGGAGTAGTTGCCATATTCTGCGGCTACATCCATGAGTAAAAGGTCTCCGTCCTGGCATTGTTGATTGTTTTCGGTATAGTGCAGCACATTGGCGTTTTTGCCCGATGCGATGATGGGTTGATACGCAAAACCTTTCGATCGGTGGCGGATAAATTCGTGCGCCCATTCGGCTTCAATTTCATATTCCCATACCCCCGGGCGAACAAAATTGAGAATCCGCCGAAATCCTTTTTCTGTAATCGAACACGCTTGCTGTATTTGATTGATTTCTTCTGGTGCTTTGACTGCGCGCAGTTGTTGTAATATGGGGTTGCTTTTGGCCACATGGTGCGCCGGGAAAGTGGCCTTACATTTTTTGATGAACCGATCTTCGCGGGTTTCCGTTTCGACGGCTTGTCGGTAGTGTTCGTTGGTGTTGAAATAAAAGGTACTGCATTGGGTGGCGAGTTCCTGAAAAACGCGGTCAAACTCATTCAGCCAGTACACGGTCTCAATCCCCGTGAGTTGGGTGGCTTGCGCTTTGGTCAGTTTGGCCCCTTCCCAAACGGCAATGTGGTCGTTGGTTTCACGTAAAAACAAGATCTCTTTGTGCTTCGCTTCATAGGCATCGGGGAAGAGTATTAGTATGCTTTCTTCTTGGTCGACGCCGCTGAGGTAAAAGATATCACGGTGCTGGGCAAAGGGCAAAGTAGAATCCGCACTGATGGGATAGATATCATTTGAATTAAATACCGCCAAGGCATTGCCTTGCATCTGTTGCATAAAACGAGCACGGTTATCTCGATACAGTGAAGCGGGTAAGGGTTGATAGCGCATGAAAATCTTTTTTACGAATGTAAACAAAAAACAGGGGATCAAGCAGGAGCGATGAAGCTGTAAAAAAATTGTAGTTTTAAAAAAATATTTAGTGATGCGTTATTGTTTTTCCTTCTTTGCTTTCTTCTTTTTCAGTATGGTTTTTGCCCAGCCAACGGCCACGGATGCTGTTATCTTGCACCAATCCCTTCAAGCTGTTGATGCGCAGCGCAGTGCGTCGTTGGTGCAACACATTCCTTTTGAAAATATCGGTCCAAAAGTCATGAGTGGGCGGGTGGTTGCCTTGGCAGTCAACCCCCAGGACCCGACCGAGTTCTACGTGGCCTATGCCTCTGGCGGGGTGTGGCATACCACCGACAACGGCATTAGCTTTACCCCCATCTCTGAAAATGCACCCACGCAAAACATTGGCGAGATGACCATGCATTGGCCCACACGCACCCTCTGGGTAGGAACCGGTGAAAACAATTCGTCGCGTTCCTCCTATGCCGGCATCGGCCTGATGAAAACAGAAGACAACGGTGCGACATGGGAAATCAAAGGCCTTCCCGATAGTCATCACATTGGAAAAATTTTAATCAACCCGTCTGACCCCAATCACGTGGTGGTTGGCGTTACGGGGCATTTGTATACGTCCAACAATGAACGTGGGGTGTATGTTACCCGCGATGGAGGGGAGCAATGGTCGCAGACCCTTTTTGTGAATGAGACCTCGGGGATCATAGACATGGCGCATGTGCCTGGCAATTTTGCTATTCAGTTTGCCGCAGCCTGGGAAAAAGACCGGAAAGCGTGGAATTTCACCGGAAACGGCAACGCTTCCGCCATCTACAAAAGCACCGATGCTGGACAAACGTGGATCAAAATATCCACTCCCGACAGCGGCTTTCCTACCGGCGAAGGCGTGGGGCGAATAGGTCTTGCCGTCTATGATGAAAATACTGTTTATGCCATTCACGACAGTCAGTTTCGCCGGCCACAAGAAGACCAAAAGAAACAGGAAGGCTTGCAAAAGAATGATTTTAAGACCATGACCAAAGAAGCGTTTTTGGCCTTGGACAATCAAGCGTTGAACACATTTTTAAAGACCAATAATTTTCAAGAAAAGTACCGTGCACAAAACCTAAAAAACAGTGTACGATCGGGCAGTGTTCTTCCCAAAGATTTGGCGACCTATCTGGAGGATGCCAATTCACTTCTCTTCGACACCCCTGTGGTGGGTACGCAAGTTTTTAAAAGCACGGACGGTGGTGCACACTGGGAAAAAACACACAGCGACTATTTGGATAACATTTATTTCAGCTATGGGTACTATTTTGGGCACATTCATGTGCACCCTAAACAGGCGGATAAAATCTACATTTATGGGGTCCCCATTCTCACCTCAGATGACGGAGGAAAAACCTTTACATCCATTGGGAAACCAAACGTCCATGCCGATCATCACGCGTTGTGGATCAACCCTGACCGCACAGGGCATTTGATCAACGGGAATGACGGCGGGGTGAATATTACCTACGATGACGGGGCGCATTGGATGAAAAACAATTCGGTGGATGTCGGCCAATTTTATGCCATTAATATTGATCACGAGCGCCCATACAACGTTTACGGTGGGCTGCAAGACAACGGGGTGTGGAAAGGGGCACACAATGCCAAAGACGATGAACGCTGGCAATCGACCGGACACAATGCATGGACGTCCATCATGGGTGGGGATGGGATGCAAGTTCAGATCGACAGGCGCGATAGCAACGTGGTCTACACAGGCTTTCAGTTTGGGAACTACTATCGCCTCCATTTGGCCACGAGAGAACGCAAAGCGCTTCAACCCAAGCACACCCTTGGGGAATCGCCTTACCGCTTCAACTGGCAAACGCCCATTTTGCTTTCCGAACACAATCAGGATATCGTCTATTTTGGTGGGAATAAATTGCACCGATCCCTCAACCAAGGGGACGATTGGACCACCATTTCTGAGGACTTGACTCAGGGAGGGAAACCCGGCAATGTCGCTTATGGAACACTGACAACCCTCGCTGAATCTCCTTTTCAGTTTGGGTATCTATACACGGGGAGCGACGATGGCTTGGTGTATAAAACCACCAATGGCGGAGCGCAGTGGACCTTGATTTCTCAAGCTTTCCCCAAGGATTTGTGGGTCAGCCGTGTGGTGGCTTCAGCACATCAAAAAGATCGGGTTTATGTGACCCTCAATGGCTATCGATGGGATGACTTTACTCCTTATGTCTATGTCAGTGACGATGGTGGAAATCATTGGACTTCCTTGGCGGGCAACCTGCCGCATTCCCCCATCAATGTGGTGCGCGAAGACCCTGTCAATGAGAACGTGCTCTACCTCGGGAATGACCAAGGGGTTTGGGTGAGTTTGGATCGGGGACAGTCATGGCATCCTTTTGTGGAAGGCCTCACCAATGTCGCCGTACACGACCTTGTGGTGCAGCCCGAAGAAAAACACCTCTTGGTGGGCACGCACGGGCGATCCATTTACAAGGCCAATATCGAATGTCTTCAGGAAGAACTTCCTCAAGCACTAACACTTTTTTCACCAAAAAAGGTCAAACACTCCAAGCGGTGGGG
>WTJN01000074.1:9041-11094 GCA_011526265.1 Candidatus Arcticimaribacter sp.
GTGGCCATCAAAACAGCGGCAAAAGAAGTACAACAAAAATTACTCATCGAGTAGTCGGGCGATTTTATTTTCCCTGTGTTTTTGCTGCCTGCTGTCCGTTGACGCGCAAGCGCAAGAGCCACCATCGGATTCCCTTTTGGGCTGGTCGCAAAACAGAAAAATGAGTGTTTTGGTCAATCAATCCAGTTTTAGCAACTGGTTGCCGGGAGGGATTTCCAATTTTAGCGGTACATTGAATTACGCTTTTGATTTTGTGTACAAAGGCAAAGAATGGGCCTGGACAACCAATGTCATTGGTGCCTTGGGGTATGCCAAAACACAAGGCAGAAAACGCTTTCAAAAAACGGAGGATCAGTTGGAAGTTCAATCGCAATTTGCCCGCACGTCCAAGCGCGCATGGGATGTTGCTTTTTCGTTTAATCTAAAAACCCAACACCTTGCGGCCTTTGAGGAAAAGCAAGACCAAGACCAGCAAGCGTTAACACGCATAAGCGGGTTTTTCTCGCCCGCCTATTTGCGGCTGGGCGCGGGATTTCGTCATCAAAAAAGCGAAAAATTTCAGATTGAAATCAACCCCATCATGGCCCGTTTAATCATCGTAGACAAAGCATTTACACAAAACCTCCCAGCCGATGCAACCTACTTTGGGGTTGCTGCTGGTCAAACAGTGCGCTGGGAAGCGGGAGGCGCGGTGAACATGCAAAGCAAACTCACCTTGGCCGAGAACATCACCTGGGCCAACCGGCTTAACCTGGTCAGTAATTTTTTGGAAGAGGCCAAGAATGTAGACGTCGATTTTATTAGCACGTTCAACCTGCGTGTCAACGATTATCTCAGTACCGTTTTTGAGATTCAATGGGTTTATGACGATAATGCCCTTGCAGATTTGCAGACACGACAAGTTTTTGGATTGAGCATTCAAGTTCCCTTGTAGTCATCTTGTTCAATTTTTTCGGCCATTCTGTCTGCAGAATAGCGAAAAAAATAAACAATTCGTTCTCATTTGTTTAGGTTCGTTATAAATAGGAAAAATCAATATGAATTATTTCCTCAACACGTGTTTATGCCCTAATTTTGTTATGTTAATATTGAATTAAATGAGTAACGTCATCAACTCTTCTTTGGCACGAAAATATGCCATGGCTCTCTCGGGACTTTTTTTGATCGTCTTTTTATTGCAGCATTTCATCATCAATCTCACCTCGGTTTTCAGCGCTGATGTGTTCAACCAACTGTCCCATTTTATGGGCAACAATCCATTGGTTCAATTTTTGTTGCAACCCGTTTTGATTTTTGGGGTGGTCTTTCACTTTGTGATGGGCTTTGTCCTTGAACTCAAAAACCGTAGTGCCCGGGCCCAAAAATATACCCAAAACAACGGTGCAGCCAATGCCTCTTGGATGTCGCGAAACATGATTCTTTCCGGCTTAGTGGTCTTGTCTTTCTTGGGCTTACACTTCTACGACTTTTGGCTCCCCGAGATGAATTACAAATACATCGAGGTATTGCCGCTGGACGCGGATCGCTATTTCGAAGAAACAGTGCACAAGTTTGAAAGCCCCGTTCGTGTAGGACTCTATGTCCTCTCGTTTGGATTTTTGGCGTTGCACTTACTACACGGTTTTAGTTCTTCGTTCCAATCCCTGGGGGCGAACAACAAATACACCCGTGCGATCAAAGGATTCACAACAGCTTTTGCTGTGGGAATTCCTTTAGGCTTTGTTTTTATTGCTTTGTTTCACCATTTAAACGCTTTTTAATATGGCGACTTTAGATTCTAAAATACCCCAAGGCCCATTGGCCGACAAGTGGACCAACCACAAGAGTCACATCAACCTTGTCAGTCCGGCCAACAAACGCTTGATCGACGTGATTGTGGTCGGCACCGGTCTTGCAGGCGCTTCTGCATCGGCTACTCTGGCAGAATTGGGCTACAACGTAAAGACCTTTTGTTTCCAAGATTCTCCGCGACGTGCGCACTCCATTGCCGCACAAGGGGGAATCAACGCAGCGAAAAACTATCAAGGGGATGGGGATTCTACCTACCGCTTGT
>WTJN01000147.1 GCA_011526265.1 Candidatus Arcticimaribacter sp.
TGAGACACCTCACTGAACGTCCCATGTAGTCAATGAGGCTACACGGCGCCGCCGTATCCCCAACTCCAACGCGGCGCCGTAATTAAACTTTCACCGCAATCAGTCGTTCTAATAGGTATGAAGACATTGTTTTTCATAATCTCTCCCTGTTGAACTGGCTGTCCTTGAAATGGGACAGCCTTTTTTAGGTTGCTACTGTAATCGTAGACACGTTGAATGCTTCATAATTACAGACAGCAACACCATTCATCCGGTACATCGCGACTTTGACCGTTACTAATAACAAAAATTATTTGCCTGAACGTCCAGTACTGTTAGTCTCAAAGTGGGATTTAAAAATCCGTACTTAATTTTACCATCGGCATCGCCTTATTGAAATAAGCATATGCTGGTCAAGCTGCGAAAACTTTTGAGGGAGAATTTATGCGTTTATTCCAAACATTTTTATACACGATTATGCTTTTAGGAACTTCGGCATTGGCTGACATTGATTATAAGCAAATTCAATCTGACCTCAATCGAATGGGATATAATGTTGGGACTGCAGACGGCATACCTGGCCGCAACACTAGAAAAGGCATACAGCAATTTTTTAATGATGCCGGGTACGAGGCGCCTGAAAGCATTACAGACGTTGAGCAATCCTTCATAAATGATGTAGCTACATTTGTTGATAAGCCTCTCGAATTAATCCGTGATGTGATAACGAACAAAATATCTATTTCTTCGATGACAGACGAAGAATTATGCAACGTAAATTTCCATATCGACTTAATGCCTGTTTTTGATGAATTAAATTCACGGGGTTTGAATTGTCCCTCTGGTACTGAAAAAATAATTCGTTACGAAGGCCAGCTGATAATTGACCCGGTCGAACAACTTCGTAAATTTCAGCGTTCATTCAGCATTAAAATACCAGACTTTGATTTAAAAAATGCGCAAACATTCGTTGATTGGGATCAAACTAAAGAAGTCTATAACTTTTTAAATCCTATGATTGGTCAACTTGTAAACCAAGGCAGGGAACGCCTTGAATACTGTTCAAAATTTATGGGGCGAATTGGATCAGTTCCTCCTGATCCGTCAAAGAATTTAGACGGTACCGGGTCTTGGGCGGGTGACACGATGCGTGACGGTTTCGTGATTTGTCAGGACAGTCTGAACGCTTTGTATCTCAGAGCCTTGTCATCAAATGAAATGATTGCAGAAAGGAGCCGAAAGGCCTTTCAAAAAATCATTGAGCAATTGGTGGAAGCTGATGGAGCAAACAATTTGCCCTTCCGACCCTACCACACGCGTCACAATAAGCGTGCAGGTCGCGCTGATCCAAATTTCACTTATTTGATAACGCTATCCAAACTAATGACAGGTGTTGAGTTGCTTCACTCCACGTTTGGTTGGTCACCAGATGATTACGCTGCTTACTCAGATTGGGCAAAGGAACGACTAATACAGCGACTGCCTGTCGGAGGGCGCGGCAGCTCCCTTGATGGGCAAAAGTGCAATTTAAATCCATCGATGAACAATATGAATGATGCGTGCATGAATGCAGCCCCATTCGTAGCGCAAGGATTATTGCGCGCTGCCATTATGGGTGGTGATCGAGAATTGGCTGAGTTGAGCTATCTTGTATTTAAGCAATATTCATCAGCAATTCGTGAAGATGGCAGTCAGTCATATGATGCGATCCGTCACTGCTATGCTGCAGACTACACTATTTGGGCATCAGAGTTCTTGCATGATTATGTCTATTTGGCAGCGCAAGCAGGTGTGAACTTGTGGGAAGATAAATTCAGCGAAAAAAACGGCACGCCGCGAAAAAATGTTGAATATGCACTCAACGTGCGTGCCAATCCAAACTTAGTAAATAAGTACGCCAAAGATTTTGGCTTTCCAGATTGTAAAACAGAGAATGGTCAGATTGTTCAAAAAGTCGCAAATTATCCTTGGTCTGCATTTGCATTCTATCTCCACTCATTCGACAAAACCAATTTTGACAACATCCTATTAGAGGATCGATCCGACCTGTGGAGTTATACTGGTGCTTCGGGCGTCAATTACGAGGTAGATTTGTTAGCCAAAAAACCTGAGTTGATAGATTATTTTATATCGAACGAAGCTAAGATTTTCGCCGAAAGAGAACAAAAAGAAAAGGATGCTGCCGCGGAAAAGCGCGTCGCATTGTTAGAAAGTATAGGCTTTGAAGAAATTACAGGTGACGATCCGTACGCTGGTCGCTACACCGTAACTTGGTATTTTGTAGACAGCATGCGAACCAAAAAGAGTGAAGAAGCGCGAGATGTACTGACGTTAGCAAATGGAATGGGATCATTCGCCGGTGTAAACTTTGATATGCAGCCATCATCAAAATTGAGAAAAGAACTTTTTGTTGCATACAGCAACTCAGGTGACATTTTTATACAAGGTAACTTGGATTTGTTTGATGTTGGACGCGCTTTTCCAACAGAACTCAAAGGTAGTCTCAATATTAATGACAAACCGGAAATTTCAGGAACTTGGTATGAAGGCGATATTTTTGAATTAGAACTCACGAAAATCGATTAGCCTGAGGTAGTGAAGTTAAACTGCTCTTATTTTAAAAAGTCAAAAATGGGTGACCCGATGGACCTGCTAACACTATTGGCAGCGATCTAGACAGATGTGGTTGTGTCAAAACGATGAGTTGCTTGAAAAA
>WTJN01000042.1 GCA_011526265.1 Candidatus Arcticimaribacter sp.
CAGAAATGAATTGGAGAAAATTCGCACTGAAGCCGTTGTTGGAATATGTGAATTACGAACATAAACAGCTTGGAATTAACTATCCAGCATCTCGTGTAAATGGAAGCACAGAATATGCTACAGCTGGCAACATTAAGTGCATGTTTACGGAGTAACAATCTGGTCTAGTTGCCTTCCAATGCTTGAAGGCGTTGCTCAATCTCTGTCAGTTCAAGTGTTCGCCTGTAACTGTCTGTAAGGCTCATAACGCGAGTTGCTTCAATCGGTGTCAATTCACCGTCGCTTACAGCCGTTAGCACGCTTCCTGCGACCTCTGACGCATCCATAGCATTGTGCATCTTGGTAAGGTTGAACGTAACAGGCTGATCCTTGGGGGCAGGGGCTATACGCTCCATACAAAGCCTCAGAGCAATGCTATCGCCTTCTAATGCCTTTGTGACCGCAGTTTGGGTCAATGCTTCTGCTTGGCCCTCTAGCAGACTGGTTATCGCAATAGTTTTTTTGTTCCGTGCGCCTTTAGGACGCCCAGCGTTTCCTGTTGCGAATGTGCCATCCGTATTTCTTCCGTTCATATACCGATAATATCACTTAACGCGAGCTATGTTGACCTACTTATTTCCCGCGACCATCACGCGTTGCTAGTCAGAAATTTTCATAATGATTTCGAGGACATCATCAAAATCTTCTTCTTTAAGATTATCTGCGTCAGATAAAATATCTGCGATCAAAACATCGAAGATGAGTATTTGTTTGCGAAATAATTCGACCTGACGCTGATGCTTTGGTCCAGAAAGGTCTGGAAAATGTCGTCCCACAAATTGGCTTATTGCCTCTAAAATGAATTTTTTGTCTGTTTGTTTGATGCTATTTGGCAGGGCTTCTGCATACAATGTCTTACGAGCTAGCTCGTTGCTCATAACAAATTCAAAATTTATGCGTGTGGAATGCGAAATAAGTTCTGCTTCATTTGCGTAATGGTCGAGCAATTTTTCACTCCGAAACACTCTAAGTTCCGACCAAATGTCCTCAACGATACTAGCGAAAATGTGCGATAAATCGTCGAACAAATTATAAATTGACGAAATAGGAATTTGAGCGCGTTCTGCGATGTCTTTGACGCCTATTGCCTGAATGTTGCGTTCAAGCAACAACGATTTGGTTGATTGCAATACTAGCTCCCTGCGAACATTGCCGCGTTTCGTACTTCTGTCGTGTGAGTTATTTCGTGCGAGCTGTGTCATTTTGCAGTTGGATCGTATCTAGCTACCTAATGTTAAGCTTAATTTTATTGCTAGTAATGGCAATTCGAGCTAATACCAGAAAAATTTCTGGTTTCGCGTGTCTGTTGCGAAATTGATGATCATCGATGGAGCGTCTTCGTGCCAAAACTTGAACATAAAGTTAGAAACCGCAAAGTTCTATTTTTACAATCACCGTTGGCGCTTCTGATGTTAAGTGCGTGTGGCGGGGGCGGCTCATCTTCGCAAATACCGTTATTTACTAAGACTGGTAGAGTGATCAAAGGACCAATAGAAAATGCTATTGTTGGTTTAGATTACGATGGTGATGGAGTTATTGATACTTCAAGTGTGATGACAGATGCATCAGGTTATTATTCTATCAACGCATCGCAAAAATGATTTCACAGTGATCGTTCAAACAACCGATCAATCTATCGACCACTCTTCAGGTGCTCTTTTGAGCGGCATTAAACTTTCAGCGCCATCTAATTCTGATGTAGTGACCTTGCCAACGCACTTGGTTGTTGAAGCTGGATCAAAGTCCTTTTGTAAAAATTCTATGATTTTTTCTGCAAATTCTACTGCATCTGCATAGGAAATTGGCCGTTCAATTATGATTGTATTCCACTCTGTCGGAGCGGATGCATCGTCGTTTCTGGTTTCATGATCAGCCATAATGCTGTGCCTTAACTTTCATTTGGATACCGAAGATATGCTGCCCATTTTTCCATCAAGTCGAGCCGTTGCTCGAGATATTCATTTCGTCGGTATGCGCGAACAGCTTCACTATCGACTTTATGGCCTAGTGTTATTTCGGCGACTTCATGAGGCACATCTTGGGTATCTGCAATCCATTCTCTGAGGCTTGTACGGAAGCCATGTGGTCGCGCTTCATGTCCTGCGCGTAACATATACTGTGACATTGTCATGTCACTGATTACGCCTTTCCTGGCACCTGAAAAGATAAAACCATTTTTTTCAAATTTACTTGCCTGGGCTATGACCAAAAGTGCCTCCGATGAAAGTGGGACTTTAAAATCCCGCACCAGGCGTTTTCGTCCTTTCAAAAGATATGCTGGTACTGTAAGGATTTTGTCTTCGATGTACTCTGGTCGCAGAAAACGAATTGCTTTGGACCTTAAGCCTGTAAGAATTAATAATCGTAACGCTAGCTCGGTTTGCGTGCTTTTCTGACATAAAGTTGCATAGAAATCGGGTACTTCTTGCCATGGCATGGCGGGCATGTGCTTGGGTTCATGCCGAGTTTCTCCAAGTAACGCCTTTGTTTTAAGAACCAACGCAATGTCCACATTTAAATCAAGTGCGGCGGCATAGGTGATAATCGCATTTATTCGGTTCAGCGCCTTGCGGGCAGTTTCGTATGCAATCCAAGGCGATGTCACTGATCTGGAAAGCATGGAAAATGCGTTTAACAGA
>WTJN01000103.1 GCA_011526265.1 Candidatus Arcticimaribacter sp.
CCCTTGGTAAGGGAGAGGTCGGTGGTTCAATCCCACTCAGCAGCACCATTAATTTAAATAATAATTATACTTATCAACGGTTTATTATTTTTATTTATGAAATATACACCTTTTTATCCACCCTTTTGTTGACGTTGCACCGCTAAAATGCAACGAGCGCGCGCACGCGCCATTGTTTCCCCGTATGTGAATGTACCCTCGCGCCCGCGCGCGACACTGTGATTTATTGCGCTCTGGCCTGCCTCGCGTCCGCTCGCGCGCGACTGGATCAGTTCACGTAACTACATCATCAACCCGCTTCCTTTTAGCATTCATCAATAGTTGAAGCACAGTTAAGAGCGAAGTGTTCAAGAAAACTATTGATGATGCCTAAATTGAAGTTAATTTACTAAATAGCGATGGGTGCTGCAGACGCGGGTTTGGGCAGTTGATAAAGTGAAAATGGGAAACGGATTTATGCAAACTGTACTTTCAGTAATCCAAAGAATGGCGGTCGCCTTTGTCTGCCTTATGTGCCTTGCAAACGCATCGAGTGCTTTAGATGTTACATATTCGTCAATTTCGATAAAACCATTTGCGGAAAAAGAAGGAAGCCGACGGAGCCTGCATCTGAGAATTTGCTTAAATGACGTCAGGGTGAGTGGGGCGAGTTATTTTGGCCGGAACTGCGCAAGAGCAAAAGTAGAAAAGGGTCCTGGTGAAGGTCCTTGGAGCAACGTAATATTTGAGAGCCGATACTTCAGCGCGTTTGATATCGTAACCAAAGAGCGATACAAAGATAACTATAAATTTTGGCTTCGTGAACAATCTTCGCGTGACACAAGTAGTTTTTCTCAGTTTATCAAAAAGCAGTCGCTGGCTGAGCAGGCGGTGGTGGGAGCGGTGTGTAAGTCAATAGCTGCCTACGGTCAGAGTAACACAGAGAGCGTTATAAACGGTTATTCACAAAAAACTTCCGAAAGCAAACGTGAAATTCTGAACTATCTTCAGGCGCCACGCGAGTATCCAAAATGGAAACGAATTGCAGAGCGATGTGTGCGAACCGTTGAGCGGAATACTGGTCCAATTTATGTGAGACAATCTTCAAATTCATCAGGGTCCGGTACTTCAGCAAGCCCCAGTGCGAAAATAGTCAAAAACCTTTCTGCAACTGGTTTCACCATCGCACCTTTTGACGGTCGCAAAAGCGGAGGTAACTGGACAGGTGCATGGGTCACGCTCAAAAACGTAAAGAAAGATGGAAAAAAATTCACGCGTAACCACGTCTCATTTGAGTTCTCTGGAGCCTACCCCAATAGACCGGTGCTTTCGATAGGATTGTCATCAGTCCGAACGTTCACGCAAATGCCGGGTAGTGTGAGTGAACGACAAAGCCCAGAGTTAGGTTATCGCTTTTGGTTGCGATCTGGCTCTTCTCAAGAGGCGAAATCTAAATATCGTAAATTGAGTAGCGATGATCAGCTAATTATGAAAAGCGTTTGCGGTTTAATGACTGACAGAAGCTTCGTCAGTGAAGTCATCTCAAAGATGAAAAATTCTAAGCCAGGCTCATATTTTGATTATGTTGACAAGAAATACAACGATTACTGGTCTGTGGATGCGAGGATAGACCAAGTCATTAGTATAGCCAAATCTTGCAACCGAGGAATTGGCAATATGGGATCAGACAAAGTTTCATTTACTTTGTTGAGTGGTTCATCTTCATCATCTGCACCAAAGCCAAAGACACGTTCGCAGAGTAGTTCATGCAATCAAAACAAAGCAATTATTCGTTCAAACCAAACCGTATTGAAAGACCTTGGATTTTACACTTCCTCGATCGATGGCCTGGCGGGGCCCAACTACCGCCAAGCGGTCAGGTCTGGTGAACAGCTTTTAGGAACTCGAGCGGACGACAAAGTTGGGTGCTTAAACGTGCCGGAGCGACAAATATTGTCTTCAATTTACGACGCGGCTCGTAAAGGCTCACAGTGTAAAAGCATAATGTCCGTGGACGAAGTGAAAACAACGTTTGAACAATTGAAAGCTTCGGATTTAACGAAAAAAATCTCACTTGGTTATGCTAATGTTGGCGGCTTAATGTGGATGATTGACACTGTATCCGATCTTGAAAAGCGTTTGTCGTTTACTGATTTTTACAAAGAGACAAAGACTTCAAAGCGTGACTGCCGTTTAGATCGTGATGAATTTGATGCGTTGGCACCTAAAGAACCTGTAACTTTGTCACTGGCTGCTACAACCTTATCTATGACGACACTTGAGACAGACAGTGGGACGACGTTGCGGTTAACTGCTGGAGGTAATGATTTAGAGACAAGTAAAATGTCTAAAAGTGTGTTCGGTGGTAGTAATCAAGCGTCAATGGACGTCCAGTTTACAACATTCAAAGGGAACCCCGCGTTAGACTTCGTCATGAGCGAAGAAGATACCAAGGTTGACCTTCACCTATTCGGAAGTGGATTGGCCAACCAGACTGTCGCTGTATCAATACCTGAATTATTATTGGATGATACAACTAATGGTCGTTCCTCATTTTCCATCAGGATGTACAATGATGGATCAACTAATATTTCAAACGGTGATTTTGAGAAAATTGTGACTAAAATGCCTGAAAAGGACAAAGCAATAGTTGCAGCCCTTTGTGGCCAAATCGGAAAGGCGTCTTCA
>WTJN01000145.1 GCA_011526265.1 Candidatus Arcticimaribacter sp.
TGCGGGAGAAAATCTCGAAGAAATTATTGTTTCGGCTTCTCGTCGACCACAAAAAGTACAAGATGCTCCTGCATCGGTCAGCGTGCTTTCTGCCAAGGATGTTGAAAACTCAGCGGTTGCGGTCGATCCTGTCCGTCACCTTGTGAACGTTCCTGGGGTACAGATTCAGCAAAGCTCGGCCAACTCTCTTAATGTTGAAATGCGTGCAGGTGCGGGTGTTTTTGGAACAAGCACATTCATGATGTTGGATTATCGTTTTCTTGTTGATCCAGCGGGAGGAACCTTCTTCAGCTTCCAACAAGGAATGTCCAATATTGATATCGAACGTATTGAGGTGATCCGGGGTCCTGCTGGAGCACTATACGGTCCTGGTGTAAGCTCTGGGATTGTACACTTCATGTCAAAAAGTGCCATTGACCATCCGGGCACAACTGTAGAACTCATCGGGGGAGAGTTGTCTACCTTAGGGGCTACTGTGCGTCATGCTTACGCGAACGAAGATAAAACCTTTGGGTACAAAATCAATGCCCGCTACATTCAGGGAGATGACTTTGGCCTAGACGCCGAAGAGGATGCCGAATTTATTGCTGGTCAATTCACAACGATCAGTGAACCAGACATTACACCTGGCGGTTACATAGACACTACCTCTTCTGGTACTCCATTGCTAGGTTTAACGCAATTGGATGACGACAACGACGGCAATCCATTGGCCACTACATATGAAAACTACTCCATTAATGCACATTTGGAATTTCGTCCTAATGAGAAAACAGAAGCAGTACTTGCTGGTGGATACAACCATGGAGAAGGATTATTTTTCCAAGCACTCGGACCTGGACGTGCTGCCGGTAACTTAGCATGGGGACAAGCCCGTCTTAAATCAGGCGGTTTCTTCGGTCAAGTGTACTACTCGCATAATGACGGTGGTGATACCGAATGGCCAAACTTTCTTTATTCTACAGGTTTTAGACAAGAAGTTGACCGCAAGAATCTTGAAGCACAGTTACAATACAACTTCGAAACACCTGGATTCTTAAACTCATATTTCACTTTAGGAGGGGACTATCGTAATGTTGTTTCAGATTCTGCAAGAACCCTTTTCGGGCGTTATGAAGATGATGACGACTACAGCATCATGGGCGCTTATTTCCAAGGGACATCTTCGCTATCAGACAAATTAGAACTCACCTATACTGTACGTTATGACAACTTTAATATTTTTGATGATGGACTAATCGCACCACGTGCAGCGTTGGTTTACAAGGCGTCAGAAAACAGTACGTTCAGAGTTTCGTACAACCGCTCTGCCTTTGGACCCACATCACTGGAATACAACATTGACTTTCCGGTCTCTATCTTGAGCCAAGGTGATCCCAATCTTGGAACTGCCGCCATCGACGTGTGGTTATCAGGGCAGGCAGAAAACCAAAACTTTAGCAACCCGAACGCGTTGGATCTTTCCATTACGCCTTTCGAGGATAACCTGCCCAACAACACCCCCGGTTTACCCTTGGCGTATGCGTATAGTCTTGTTGCGCAACCAGTCATCGCAGGTATTGCCGGAGCTGTAGGTCCAGTATGGCCAATCATTGAAGGATTCTTTAACGGTTACGTTCCTGCAGACACCAATGCAGCTACTGCATTTGGAGGAACTAACTTCTATGGTTTTAACCTGTTCAACAGAGAACCAATGAGTGAACTCACAGGAACAACAGACGCTCGACCCGGGTATGTTGATTCTTTCGAAGTGGGCTATTCTGGTATCATCGGTAAAAAATTGAAAGTTGGTCTTGATGTATACACCTACGAAAGAACAGGATTCTCGCAGTTTACTGCCATAGGTCCAACGCTGGCTTTGCTCGGCGCGCAAAATATCCCAACAGCACTAGGAACACAAGTAGGTCTTGACTTCGCTGCCTCTCCACAATTTGCTGCTTTGGTAGGCGCTGTTGGCGCTCCTACAGCACAAGCAATCGCGGGGCAGATTTCACAAGGTTTCGGTGGTGCAATGGGGCAAGCACTTGCGGCATTACCTCCTGCTGCCTTCCAAGTCATTGGAACCATCGAGAGTGATCGTGTCCCTGCCGATGACGGCGTGATGCACATTCCTGCCGGTTACCGCCGATTTAACGATGCTACCCGTAGTCATATTGGTGCTGACCTCTCTCTAGAGTATTTTGCCAATGAGTATTGGAGCTATTGGGGGAACGCCTCATGGGTTAGCCAAAACGAATGGATTCCAGGAGAGGATAATGATGATGATCTTCCTTTCTCCGATTACCTCAACATTCCACAGTTCAAATACCGTTTAGGAGTACGTTACTCCAAAGACAAGTGGAGAGGAAGTTTGAGTTTCCAACACGACGACGAATTCAATACCAACCAAGGTGTCTTTGTTGGTGTAGCACAAGAAAAGAATCTTTTCGACCTAAACATTGGACATGATTTGACCGACAACATCAAACTTGATCTTCAAGGTTCAAACATCTTTAACAATGAATATCGTGCCTTACCCAACTTCCCCATCATTGGACGAAGAATTTTGTTAAAAGCAACGCTTAATTTTTAAGCAATAACTTTGCTGAATGACGAATAAAACAGCATTCATCACAGGTGCAGCCAAAGGTATCGGAAGAGCAACAGCCG
>WTJN01000102.1 GCA_011526265.1 Candidatus Arcticimaribacter sp.
GCGGCACTAATGTTTCATAATAGTCGATGACGAGGTCGTCTATTCCATCATTATTAAAATCTGCGACAGCTTTTATTTCTGGAGCTGGTTGAGAATTTATCCCGCGTTCATACGGCTCACCGAATGCAAAGCTGGCATAATCAGGCAGGTCAAAACCCTCTTTATGTAGAAATCCAGAAATATCGAAATTGACAGGCTTGGTTTCATTTGGAACTGGCAAATCAAGCTCGCAATTTCCGTCAATCGTTTTTGATGCAGTAACACCCAGATTTGAGTTATTCGATGACTGAATACTCTCACCAGATTTGAACGTCAGCGCCGAAGCGGCAGAAGCAAGAAGTACGATAAATAGCGAAATACCGAAGGCTTGCAACATTTTGAACTCTTAACCCGTGGTGAAAACAATGCCTAAGTTAACGGTGGTTTTCTTAATATGATTTTGACGTTTAACAGGTTGATACATCATCTGTTTGAGCCTCGTCTCATCTTGCGACACACCTACTGCACCGCCTTCTTGATCTACAGCGTCCGCACCCAGACTAATCACATAAGATAGCTGTCCACGCGTCTCTGCCTTGGACTTACTTTCATCCTTATGGAATACATCGAAACGGACATTATCCGTGAGGGATAAGCCAACACCAATCTCATTGCCTGAGACCTTATAGCCGTCATCACCGCGCCACTGGAAACCACGAACTGAAACAGACGGGCTGAATAGTTGATCAGCGAACGTGTAGCTATATGCTAAATCTTCGCCTGACATCGCCTTCTCGACAACACCTTTAACTGTTTTTTCGCCTGACGTGCGAGCGTAATGATTAAAATGCAAACTGCCTGAGAGTGATAAATACTCAAGACCAAAGCCTACTCTCTGATGACCTGTGTTCATTTCACTATCACCAAAGGCATTTACGCCAATGATTGCACTATCATCGTCGGTCATCTGCCGATAACCTATGCCAGCATTAATAGTTGTGCGTTCATGCCGTCTGCTTGTGGATAATTGAGTGAAGGTAAAGCTGTCGTCAGTCTCTGATAGCCCTATGACCGCCAATGCTTCACCACCCATTTTCCAATCATCTTCAGTGATAGAAACTTCAAGATGCTTTAGCCTGCCACCGACTAAGTCATTGGCATAATCACCTGCCAACTTATCAATTTTTGACAGAGCAACATCTTTACCTGTTTGGACGACCTTATCAGTGTCACCCTCTGCAATAGCATTAACAGATAGAACTGAAATCGTAAGCGCTAGGGTTGTTGAGGCATATAAATTCTTAAACATCTTCTTATCTCCTAGCGTGCTGTGATTGAAAATTCTGGGGCTTTACTTCGCAGAGCGGTAACACAACCTCCAGCAAAACTGCACGTGCCATTCTTAGTCTGTTTGACCAGCCCTGCTCCAGAAGAGTCAAAGCTAAATTCAATTGTTGAGGTGGAAGGCGTAATAACCAGTGGAACTGCCAATTTTTGGAAATTTAAATGTTTAGGTGCAGGCTGAAATGTCGCTTCCCCGACAGACGACAATGGTCCAGAAGGACATGTTGAAGAAGAATAGTTCTGCAAGGTCACGCCATCATTTTCAACCCAATATGAGGCACGCTCTGCACCCGTGCCAGGGTCTGCTGTCCAATCTTTTGTATTTGTTCTATTCGTGCCACCAGGGCAGTAAAGGGAATATTCAAAGGAAAAGCCCGGGTTAGCGTTCGCAACTGTGTCACAAATCACATTCGTATGAGCAAAGTTAAAGCCACTCTTCCAGACTTCCTCATTTCCCTCTGTGTAACAAGTAGTGCCATCTGTTGATCCAGAACCTTTTCTGGCACTATCAAAAGTTACCGAGAATTTACTCTCAATAAACCCATTAATAACCATTACTAAGTGTGTGTAAGTGCCAGTAGATACTGACATCGGACCATTAGACGGCATAGGGAAATCTACTGCTGAACTTAAGGTGACTTTTGCGCCAGCGTCATTTTCAAATAAAGGTAAACATTTCGTAAGATAGTCGGTTCGCGTTGGTTCAGATGGGCAGACTAAAATCTTTGTAAAAGTTACACGCGCTTCTTGAAAATCAGGAAAGCAGTACGTGTTGCCTCCTGATGGCGCAGAATCTGTGATCTCACCATCGGCGTTCAAAGAACAAGAAGATGCGTGCGTCGCGATAGCTTGGTTAGTGACCAAAAAGCTTGACGTAGCAAATAAAAAAACTGCGAATATTCTCAATTTGTACACCTTTACTTACAATTTGTAAAAAATATTGTCTAAACTTTACACTTTTTGATTAGACGGTATTAAAATCAGTTACCTATAATAAAAGGTAGATTGACAAACCTGATCTGCTCTAGTGCAAAAATTGCTAAAAAACGACCTAAAATTTTACAAAATGAACAATGCTTAGCCAAAATGATATAAAAATCATCTCTCTGTTGAAGAGAAACGCGCGGATGTCTGTGACACAAATGTCACATGAATTGGGATTAAGCCGTGTGACCATAGACAATCATATGAAGAAATTGGAGGAAGATGATGTCATTCGCGGTTATACGGTGATGCTTGGCTCTGAGGACTTCAAACACCGTATTTCTGGCTGGGTTTTGATTAACGCGGAAGCAAATAAGGAAGAAGCGGCTATCGC
>WTJN01000048.1 GCA_011526265.1 Candidatus Arcticimaribacter sp.
CCTCATCAAAGCAAACTACCGATTGCGCACCCTTCACTGGCGTGCCATCGGGAGTCGCTACGAGTTTAGTTTGTGAATGCGCCAAGTCCTCAACCGAAACATTTGGCGGCACGCCCAAAAACAAAGTGTGGTAGCCGAAAAGTCGTTCTAGCTGATTGTCTAGCTCGCTAATGATCTGATGATGTAGCCGCTTACCTACGGCCGTGCCGGCATACCACTGTGCAAGGTGATCCTTTGTGCTCAAGCGTGTTTGTTGGTTTGTTTGCTTTACCATTCGACAAGGGTATCTTCTCTCTGACCCAGTGCAAACACTTGTTACCCCCTAAGGACCTATTTATGAATATTGCTCCGATTCCGGCGTTTTCTGATAACTACATCTGGATGTTAGAGCGCGATGGGCGCGTCGCTGTTGTCGACCCGGGTGATGCCAATCCGGTACTAGCGGTCCTGACAGAACGTGGAGTGACACTGGATACCATCATCATCACCCACCACCACTTCGATCACACTGGCGGTGTAAAGACGCTCAAGGCTGCGACTAACTGCCGGGTGGTTGGGCCAGACAACCCTAAAATTGAAGGAATCGACGAGAAATTGGTAGATGGGGATGTTGCCCATGTGCTGGGTTATGACTTCGATGTTTTAGAGGTTCCAGGCCATACGTTGGATCATATTGCACTGCATTGCGCCGATGAATCCGTACTGTTTTGTGGCGATACACTGTTTGTTGGCGGCTGTGGTCGCGTGTTTGAGGGAACCTTCCCGATGATGCAGGACTCTTTAGCGAAGCTTGCTGCGCTTCCCCCTGAGACCGCCGTTTACTGCACTCACGAATATACGCTGGCCAATCTTGCCTTCGCGCGTAAAGTGGAGCCGCAAAATGAACACCTTTTGGCACACATTGAAGCATGCGAGCAGATGCGCACAGAGGGGTTGGCAACAGTACCCTCCACAATTGGACAAGAACTGCGCATCAATCCATTCCTACGATGGCAGTCCCCCGCCATCATCGGTCAACTTAAACAGGAAGGTCGTCATACAGGCGATTCGCCCCCCGACGTTTTCGCTGCCGTCAGAGGGTGGAAAGACGAGGGCTAGCACTGAGGAAACAAATCCGCCTGCTTAAATCTATCTATCAAGCGAATCAAACCATCGCCGCGACTATCTGTCCGCCATGCCAGCAACATCTCAACGTCGGGGGCATTGTTCTCTAACTCCAGTTCTAGCAATCGCCCGTCAGCAACGAGGGGCTTTGCTACATGCGGCGGTAAAAAACCTACTCCAAGCCCCTCTATTTGGGCCGCCACTTTGGCTTCAAGAGAATCAACCAACAATATATTTTTCGGCGTAGTCGGCATGAGATCTCTTTTCGGAGACATCACGGACGAATCTTTAATGACAACCCACCGAGTGGCCTCAAGATCCTTTGCAATGAGGGAGGTATGATGTTTTCCCAGCGGATGTCTAGGGCTAATTGCTAAAACTCTTTTAGCTCCACCCAAAGGGTAAGATTGTATTCCTAGATCAGACGGCTTTGGCGCAACAGCGCCTACAATTAAATCTACACGCTGAGTTGTAAGTGCCTCCCAAGTACCCTGTAATACCTGATGTTCGAGTTGTATCTCTACTTGGGGGTATTCCGCCAGGAAATCCGAAATCACCTCCATTACCACGGTAGTGGATACCCAAGCATCAACACCAAGTCTAATCCGGGGCTCCAGACCGGTTCCAATGGCTATGGCTTGCGCTTCAAGCGAGGTAGCGTTCGCCAAAATATCGGCACCAACTTCGCATATATGCAACGCTGCCTCGGTCAATCGCACAGTTCGACCATGCGGTCTTAACAAGGTAATTCCCAGGGAATTTTCATACTTATCAATTTGATAGGTCAGTGCAGACGTGGCTTTACCGTCCAAGGCCGCCGCCTTGTTTAATGTCCCTGCATCACGGATTTGGCGTAGAAGGCGAATCAGCTCCAGTGAAATCATAATTGTTCAAATTATTTGAAAATAACGACTTAATTTACCATATTTTTTAAAAATTTAAGCGTCACTAAGATGCACCCCGTCTCAAGGAGAGACATTAGATCTATTCGAATCGAAACGGAGTAAAGAAATGAATGTGTTATTTGGTGGCAATAATGGAATTGCGGACTTACCGATCCGGATTGCATTTGGGGCAGTGTTTATTGCCCACGGTGGACAAAAGCTATTTGGTTGGTGGGGAGGCTTCGGTTTGGAAGCAACTGGACAATGGATGGCCTCGATTGGGTTAGAACCTGGCATGGTTATGGCTTCGTTAGCGGGCGGCATAGAGTTTTTCGGCGGTATAGCACTGATATTGGGCCTCTTCACACGACCGATCGCAGTGGCTTCAAGCCTGCTAATGTTTATTGCTCTGACGGTGGTGCATTGGTCAAATGGTTTCTTTATCAGTGCAAACGGTTACGAATTTGCACTCGTATTGCTGGCCATCAGTGTTTCTCTGATCATCTCTGGCAGTGGCCGCTACAGTCTCGATTCTGTCTTTAGAAATGCATAAGGAATAGTTCGGTGGGTCTCATAGTAAACGGCAAGTGGGTCGATCAGTGGTACGACACGGATAAATCAGGCGGTCGCTTTGAACGACAAA
>WTJN01000121.1 GCA_011526265.1 Candidatus Arcticimaribacter sp.
CAGAACGAATGATCGGTGTAACGCGTAAAAATCTTGAGCAAATTATGGATAAAAAAACCGCACGACTATTTGTGGCGAGCGACAGAAACATTGATCGCTCGGACGCATTTGAAATCGTTGAGTTTCAGGGTCGTACTGCGGCAAAAATATCTATCAGTATGAAGGACCGCGGTCATGTCGACGATTGGGGTAGATTTGGAAAAGCAGGTGAGGCACAGCGATTTCAAATTCAAGAAAAACCAAAAGTACATGAAATGCGTGATGGTAAACTATATTGGTATAAGTTCTCAATTTTCATACCTAGAGGAACCGGCAGCGATCATCACACTATCTCACCGTTCGACTTAAAAGACAGAAAAAATGGGTCTCAACGCGATCCCGCTATCGCTTTTACTATCACTAATAATCAGGTCACTTTCCAGCTGAAACGTGACGGCGAAGAGTGTAGGAAAGTCAAAAATACGTCTGGGCGGACTTCAGATTTTTGTGAGCGACCAGGCATAATATCCAATATGATGTTCAACAACGACTTCAAAGGCAAATGGTTAGATTTTGTATTTATGATCGATAAACGTCGTAGCATTGAGATGACTAAATTTTGGATAAATGGAAAATTAATTGGTGTTATAAATGGAGATTTTAGCCCTAAAGGAAAATATCTAGGGTTTAAGTTTGGTCCATATCGTAACTCTATTAAGAGACCGCCAAAGGACGAAGTAATTTATTATGCAGACATCATGCGTACTAATTCGTGCCAAAATTTACAAAACGTGAACTGTGAAAAGCTGTTTTCAGCGCAAAATTTGAACGGTATGTATGGAGTACGCGAAATGTTGCGATGTTTTAAAGAGCCGCAACAAGGCCGACCATGTCCTGTAATCTGTCGCGGGCGTGCTTGTGAAAAACTTGGCGGATAAAAACGGCACAAAGCCTGTCATACCTATCATGATTGTCATTTCGCGATGACAGATATGATAGATATGACAGGTATGATAGCTACTGCGCCGAAAGCTGGACGCCTTTCTTTACGATGAGACCTAGTTCAATCAGACGATTAATAGCTTTTGCGACTTGCCCCTGATCTTTGCCAATTGTGTCGACAATGTATTTCTGGGTGCAGCGCGGGCATTCGCGGATTAATTCTAGAACCAGCTTCTGCGTGGCACCCAGCTTCGCCTCGCGCACATCGTCACTGATGTCAAAGCCGTGTCCATTCCATGCAAGGTGTTTTTCGGTTTGCTCAACATCTTTGCCAGTCACCGTCAGCTTGCAGTCCTGCGTCCCTGTAAGTTGCTCCATAACAAGTATGGTTTCTGCCGTACCTGTTATGCCGACTGAACCAATAACCTTCTCCAGCGGCGCAGAGGATATGTCTGTGGTCTTCTTGCAGTGATGCACGACAATAATGGCAATACCTAGCTTGTGCGCCAGCTTGCGCAGTGCATCATATTCTTCAACGGTCACATCGTAGTTTTTGTTCGTCGCGCTTGGGTTTAAGATTGCCTGCACCGTATCCACAATGATGCACTTGGCACCTGTGGCGCGTGCCACTTTTTCAATATGCTGCAGCGCTTCAGAACCGCGTGGTAACGGGCGCTGGGACGACATCACTGCATGGTATGTTAAATGATGCACGCCATCTGGGAATACGGCTGCAACGCGAGACTTGAGGCGGCGCTCATTGTCCTCAGCAGCAAGGTAGTGAACAGATACCCCATTTGTATCCATGTGTTTGGCAAAGTTTAAGGCTAACCAAGACTTCCCAGTTTTAGGCAAGGCTGCGAGGAGGCTCAAACCTTCCGAAGGTATTATGTCCGGATAACAAAATTTAAGTTCCCCGAACTCCATGTCCATCAGTGCACTTGCTGGCTTTATCCCAAACTGTTCGAGATATGCTTGATCTGGTGACTTCTGAGATGCGCGATCGCACTCAACCAGCTCTAAGAACGCGTCAATGTTATCGCCCTGCAAATCCATCCAATCAGAAAAATCACCCTTTGCAGGCAAAATTGGCAGGTGCGACGTCATGATAAATGCCTCGATGCCGTCTGCTAACAAGCAATCAAGCACTTTGTCGGCATGGTCCAGACCTGCCGTGTCATTATCAGGAACGATGCAGACTTTGCGGTTCGTCAGATATTTATTTAACTCAGGCTTCCAATTGCCTGCGCCCCCAACATTGCATGTTGCCAACAAGCCATAAGCGAAAGCACGATCAACGTCTTTTTCGCCTTCAAAGATGAACACTAAACGATCAGAATGATCCGAATGTAATTCTTCAAGTTGGTAAGGAATGTTCGGCAGTCCCTTCACAGTTGGCTTCCAATCACCATCAAAGCAACCATGCTGACGCCAGCGTCCATCTTGGTACTTAGTCGCTTTGCGAATAGGTTCACCTTGTTCATTGCGGTAAATGTGCGAACGAAGCACAGCCTGCGCTGTTGGAGCGCTATCGGTATTCGCAATAAGTCCATTTTCAGACAAAAACTTTGCTGCGCTTTTTTTGTCCTGCGCGCTACCCTGATGAACAACAAGATCGAGGATGCCGCCTCCTACCATATGTTCATGATCGAACCAGACATTGTTCTTTAAATCGACCGATAATG
>WTJN01000169.1 GCA_011526265.1 Candidatus Arcticimaribacter sp.
CCGCCCAAGATCATACCACCAATAATACCACATCCAAAATTAAGCGGTATTGATGATGAAGCAACGAACCAAAAGAGAGCTTCTGACCATGGCAAGGTTGCTCCCAAGCTTTGCATGGCAATCGGGTCGAACTCGTCGAAAAGTATAAAACCCGTACCGATCCACCCACCAGCAGTACAAAGACCAATTAGAGCGCCCATGATCAAATCTCGTTTATGCGCTCGAGACATTATCCCATATGCCAATGCGGGTAAGATTATAATTGTGCCCCAAACATAAATATTTCCCGGCAAATCCCCAAAGCCTAGGGCTTCCATTGAAGTTGTAAATTGACTCAGAAACAAACGAAGCGGCGCGAGAAAGCCTTTCAGCATCGACAAAACAGTTATTGAAAAAACAATAGCAACTAAAACCGCGCGCAGATTTCCAGTTCCCATTAATACAGTAATTCGTGACGGACATCCGCGTGTCAAAACCATACCAACGCCGAGTGCTATGCCACCGACAGCAATTGCAAAATACTGCGGGTTTGCCGCGTAATACCGATTTTGTGAGAAATTAATGATCTCAAAATAAACTGCAGTTTGTGTTCCGATAATCGCGAATGCAAAAGCAACTATCCAAACGCCCAATGCTTGCTTTTGATCCTTTGACCGGATGACACTGCGCCTAAAACAAAACTTACTTTTCTCAGCCAAAAAACCAAAAGATAATCCGAGCAATAACCCAAACCAAACTGAAACATCTCTGGCCGTTAAATCTACAAAACCGAGGTCTTCAAACATAATGCCTCCAATAACTGATCACCTCAAAAATCTTAACGTTCTTTTACTGTGTAATCTAGAAATGATGGTTCACTATTTTCTAAACTGCCGCAAATCAATTGACGATACCTGAAAGTTCAAAGAGTTCACCGGCAGTGCCAAGCTTCACCAGTTTATGTTTCAAGTCATATTTCGGGAATCAGATAATTACTTCATTATACGCGAAATTGGTCAACAATTCATGCCAATGTTATCGCTAAAATCTTGATAAGGTGGGTTTTAACTCCTCGCATGCAGCAGTATACGTTCGCCAAACTGAAAGGCTCACTATGATACTCGGCGACGCATTAATTCTAACACCCACTCCATGTGATAAACGACATTTTGTTTACGATGAACGAGTGTCAGATGAAAATATCATTGCCGTTTTACATGATGAGGGAAACGGGGTTGTAGTTGACCTTGCTCCAAAGGCGCGAGACATCGACATACTACAATCTTATCCATCATTGATTGATGCCTTCTACCATCTGGATGATCAATTAGCGGCCGCATAATTTTGTTGTCCATGGTGACAACTGATGGAGCACTTTTTGAGTTAAAGACAATAAAGAAGCAAGAATATGCCAAGCGTTGAATTATTGAAGAATATTGATAACCGCATTCACTTTCATGACGACCTGCAAGTTATGGAAGCTGACTTTTCCAACTTCAATTTTGAAACATCTGAGATCGTAAATCACTTTTATGACCGCCTTGAACAACGGATAGACGATACGGGCGAAGATAAGTGGTTTTTTCTTGTGAACTTGAGCGCCATGCAAATCAATCCAGATGCCTGGTATGCATACAGCAGACGCGGTCGCGCGCTCAATAAGGCCTACTCCATGGGTTCAGTGCGATTTGATCCTTCAGAGGAAACACGACGCCAAATCGAACGTGCTTCAAACACGGAAAACTTTGACCCAAATTTGTTTTCTACCCGTGAAGACGCAATTACGCGTATCAAATCACTGAAAAGTGTTCGCCGAAAGAAGCATGTTGAAATTCCGTCATTCACTGAAGATGAAATTACGGACAGAATTACATTTGATGCTGATATGCAGATCATGGATGTGAATTTCAGCAATATTAGCTTCATGCATTCGACTGATGTTGATACGTTTTATGACTATATTGAAAAGCGGTTAGAGCAGACGAGTGTGAAGTGGTACTTCCTAGTTAATTTAAATAACTGTGAAATCATGCCAGAAGCTTGGATCAGATACTCAACCCGCGGCAAACGTGTCAATTTACAACATTCACTGGGATCAGTGCGCTTTGCTGCTGGATCAGAAACCGAAGCGGATATTCGACTTCGCGCCGAAAGCCAAGGATTTGATCCTAATATCCGAAATACACGAGAAGAAGCGCTTGAGCGTATACAAGACATGCAATCGGGGAAATAATTTAGCCCAAGGCTTCATGTCAAAAAGATATATGCCTTAGCAACTTAACGAACTTCTTGTGGATTAACGCCAGATTCAAGTTTTATTTTTCGTATCACATTGAGATTTTATCGTTAGCAAATTTGTGAACTGGTGCTATGCTAACTCCAGCCAACACAAGGAGATTCTAGTTCTCAACAAAATAATCGTTCACATTCAACGGATAACCACCGAGTTTATCAGTTGGTGGCGTGTAGGGAGATCTAGAATTAGCCTCATGAAGGCAACTACCTCTCGTGAGGCCGGTAGATTTCTTCCCAATAATTAATCCCGCTGGCCTCACCCTGGGACGGTTTCTTTTTAATTTACGTAGAGAACTGTGTTCTTTTACTAGGTTGTAGA
>WTJN01000174.1 GCA_011526265.1 Candidatus Arcticimaribacter sp.
CTTCTCGGTCATCAAAGACGACAATATTGCCACAAGTGTGCCAACTATAACTGCGGGAAAATCAGACTGGTTAAACATTCCGGCTGGTAACTATGAAGTTTTAAAGGAGGGGGGAAAGTGGAAATTTGGGGGTTCTGACCTTCTTGAAATTGATATGGGCGGCGGCGCATACAAATATACCTCAACGACATATCCCGGATTAACCATAAATACTGTTTCCGCACTCGCTGATGACTTTACTTACAATGTTTATGTAGGTGTAAGTTTATCAAAAAAAATATCAGCTATGATGGATGAGATTGTTGCTATAAACTCACCGATCAGTAATTCAGAGGAAAGTTATAAAAGTGTAAAAGTTGAATTAGAAGAAAGATTGGAAAAACTCGAGTTAAGGGAAGAGCTTCTAAAATCAAGATATACTGAGCAATTCGGTGCGATGGAGCAAGCAATGACGCAGTTTAATAGCACAAAGAGTATGCTTGAAAACTTTATGGAATCCTGGAAAAAACAGAAGTAATTTTAAAGACCATATTTTTTGACTTTTTCAATCAACGTTGTACGTAACAATTTCAAATCTTTGGCAGCCTCACTTGTGTTTCCACCATTGCGATCCATTGCAGCTTCAATAAGTACGATTTCAATATCTCTCAACAATCTTCGCATATCTATTGAATTTTGCGTATCAAAAAGTTTCGAGAAATCTGCGGGTGTTGGGATATAATCGGTATCCTGGCGTCCCTCAGTGGATTGCGCGAATGAAAGATTATCGAATTCTTCCCAAATTGCAGACTGCTCTTCAGTTCTACTGATAATGCCAGAATTCACTCTCAACAAATAATCGTTAACGTCTTGTGCTGACACACTTTTAGATGGGAAAAACATTATTGAGCGCTCAACAATGTTTCTCATTTCTCTAATATTTCCTGGCCAGTGGTAACCTTTCAGAGCTGCAATTGCGTCATCATCAAATTTCGGTGTACGACTAGCATCACCTTTCGTTTTCAACCGAATGAAGTGGTTTAACAGTTCTGGGATATCTTCTTGACGTTTGTTCAGATCAGGGACGTCAATTGGAAATACGTTTAATCGAAAAAGAAGGTCTTCACGAAATACTTTTTCTGAAACCATAGAATTCAGATCTTTGTGCGTTGCACAGACAATTCTGACGTCTAGTTTTATCTCTTTACTGCTTCCAACCCTAGAAATAGTAGAGTTTTCCAAAACACGGAGCAGTTTTGTTTGGAGAGATGGTGGCATGTCACCAATTTCATCAAGAAAAAGCGTACCCTTATGCGCTTGCTCGAATTTTCCAGGCGTCGTCTTTAATGCTCCTGTAAATGCGCCTTTTTCAAAACCAAAGATTTCTGCTTCCATCAGTTCGCTTGGAATGGCTGCGCAATTAAGTGCAACAAATGCACCTTTGCGACGACTTTCTTCGTGTAAAGCCTCCGCGACAAGCTCTTTACCGGATCCTGTTGGACCATTCACGATTACGGGAGAGTCTGATGACGCGATAAGCGATATCATTTTTTTTAAATCTACCGCTGGCTTTGAGCGACCAATTATCTTAGCGTCTAATGACGTCATTAAATTACTGCCTTTTCTCAGCCTTTAAAATCAAGATTAACCTACCGTTTATTTGAATTCTAGGTAAAATGAGGTGTGAGGAAGTTAAAATGGTTTCGATTTCAAATGCTGACATCCATAAGAAATAGATTAATTTCCATCAAAAAAATTTTTGGATATCAGAAACCAAAAAATCTTGACTATTTAGACGACCAAGATTTATCGCGCTTCAGTGAGCAAGATATAATCTTAGAAACGGAGCACGATATACAGACGTATTTACCTGATGTTCTAGGTCAAGCTTTGGCGCGGACTTGGGTTGATAAGCGGTTTCTTGATGCTTTTTTTGAATATCCGACTGAGATACTAGAACGTGGTGGAGTATATTTACCGGATAGAATTCAACTTGAATTCAAAAAAGAAGAAAAAAGCAGACCCAAAGTGACGGTATTTGAAAAAACAAAAAATGGGCGAAAGAAACTATTAGAGTTGAAACTAATCATGGTGGCAGAGAGCTAATGCAGAAATTTTTGTTATCCTTGTTTTTGGCAGTGGCGATGGTCCCTGAAGCAAACTCAGAAAATCATCTCAATGAATTGAATATAGACGAAAGCTTCAGGGCTGCAGTTAAGCTGGTTGAAAGTAAGCAATATATTGACGCTATAAGCATTTTTAATATTTTGGCTGAGCAGGAGATCCCTGAAGCTCAGTTTAATCTTTCGCTGCTATTATTTAATGGTCTCGGGGCACCGAAAAACTATAAAGCCTCATTATCTTGGGCTTGGAAAGCACATCTAAATGAACATGAGACCGCTTTAGGACAGGTTAATGCAATCTTAGATTTAATTACTCCTGAACTACAGGATACCGTTGCTGAACAGCTAATAGAAGAATTTACAGAGCTTGCCAGAGCTGGGGATCAAATGGCTACGGTTAAACTTGGTATTACATATACAGATCTATTGGTGGAGCCGAATAATTTAGATGCGTATACGTGGCTCAGTATAGGACAAGCTTATGGTATTGAGAAAGCCAGCAGTTTGTTAACGGAGGTCACAGATTTACTTACAATAGAAGAGATTTTGGTTCAGCAAGATGCAGCTGCAAGAATTTTTTCGGAACTCCGCTAAGTTCTAAGATTTAGGCGATATATCGTCTAGGAAGCTTAATAAATTTATTTTGTGGCTTGTTAAGCTTTCTAAATCTTCAAGTGCGACACTTATATCCTGAAGCAGATTTTTTACCTGCTCCTCAGATAGATCGGCATTCTTGGATTTTAGGCTTTGAAGGAGTTCTTTAAGTCGGTTTAATTGCTCTAAGTCAGAAATCTGTTCAGACATAACTATATTGTCTAGTCCCGATATAATCGAAGCTAGGCTGTCGGATAGTTTGTTTGAAAGCATATAACTAGTTATCCTTAACCGTTTTTGATGCTTTCAAACATTTTACTGCTAATGGCGTTCAAATCAATTGGGTAACGACCTTCCGATACCTTTTGACGAATTTCGTTCACTAGCTGAATGTTGACAGGCGGTTCTTTAGACATTGATTTCACTTTGTCTGAAATAGACAAAGATACATCAACTGAAGATTCAGCAGATGTCGCCTTTTGCGTCGCAGGGGGAGTGTTAGTATCCACTGCAGCAGCGCGCGACTTTTTCTGGTCATGAACAGCGTTAGACCCAACATTGAGGTTTTGTCTGACTGATTCAACCATTTTAATTCTCCTTTCGAGATCTTGTACGACCCGAGTGAATTACATGTTAGTTATTGGTGAAACTTTTTTTTCACCTGTCACAATCACATTTAAAATCTTTCCAGACCTGCTGTTTTCGACTTTCACCATATCACCAATCTGACCGTCCTCAAGGGCAATCGCATTCGCGCTTACTGTGATTTTGGAGTTATTGCTGGAAATTAAAACAGCTTGCCCCTTTTCTACTGGGAAAGATAACTCTAAATGTCTTGCCTTGAGAATAGCGCCACGCGCTAAATTAAATTTGGCTTTTCTTCCGATGATTTCAGTAAAATCACGAAAGCTTCCATGTAGGTCTTTCGATTGACCTTGAGCGTACGCAAGGTGTTTTTGTTCAATGACCTGGCCTTTAGTAATATTTTGACCAACCGTCACTACCGCAGTGTTTTCAGATAAACTACCAGTATTAAGATCAACACTATTATTGGAACTTACTGTGCTCCTCAATGTCGCTGACCAGTTATGAGATCTACATGCTACTTCAACTGTAGACCAATCATCACCTTTTCTGGGGGAAAATTCTAACGCTTCGCTACAAGGGAAAAAAACCCGCCTGTCAGAAACAAGTATTTCAAGAGGCGCTCCAGAACTTGTGATTATATCTTTTGCTTGTTCTTTGAGTTCGTACCCATCAATCCGGTTTTCAGCGCGAGCAACTGATGATGAAATGCTGACCAACATGAGCGTAAGCATTGCAATTACATGGCAATATTTTGTCATATACTAAGCCCCGCTCAATATTTTCACATTATCAACGTTTATTGATTGGATATCGTCCACCGATGAAATTAACTTTAAAATCGCGTCGTGCTTGTTCAACGTTGAAATCTCTAAAAATATTTCTCGTCCATTTTCTTCTTGAGCGATTATAAGATCTTTACGATTAATTCCCTCAGCGCTCCCAAAATTCAGAATAAATTTTCCAGAGGATAGAGCAACGTTTGGCTTTAGTGAGATGCACTCCAAGACACGTGCATGATCTTCAACCATCTGAGCAATACTTTTGTAAATTTCATCTTCGGTTTGTTTCCAATCTTTGCGACTTTTAATTATCGAAAGGTTACTGATAGTTTTGTAATCAATGAGGAAATCCTCACTTTGTGTTTCGGAATGCACAACAGTACCATTTCTTAGCGTCTCAATATTGACAGTAACGCCGATTTTTGAACCCTTCCCTAAAAAATTGGGATCCACTATTTGCCGAGAATTCATCGTAATGTTTAACTCATAAATGTTTCGTGCTTTTGCAGATTTCTTCAGTGTGTAAAGAGCATTTTTAGGTTTTTGACGTTGCTTAATATTTTGCAACTCCACGTCCGGTTTGAAACTCAAACCTACAAGCTGTTTATACATGCTTGTTGCATTTAATTGCGCCCAGGGGATCAACTTGGAATTACTAGATTGGTAAACAAAATTAGTTGAAATGTTATTGATTGGCAATCGCATGCAGCGAGCAGTTGACTGGTGAGTATCTGTATTGCTGTAAAGAAAATTCACTTCTAACTTATAGTCGCGAGCGTCTTGCTTTACGTTCATCACTTTATACTCATGTATGAGAACGTCAGCTTTAGTTTGAATTTGATCAATAAGTAGTTTTCCATCCTCAACTAGGGTAAACCCTGTGACTGTATTTGCTGAGTTAGCCAGCAATTTTCGCAAAGCATCTTCTAGAGCTCTCGTGTGGTAGGTTGACGTACTTAGTTGTGCTGTTATTGGGGTGCTTCCTACAATTGTTTTATTGTTCAATTCAAAACTTTCGGCTGCAGCAACGCCTGCACCCATAAAAAAAAGTGAAAAAAAACTGATAATATTCATAGGAAATCGCATGTTAAGACCGCCGTTAGATAAGTCCCCTGCGATAGGCTTTCACCAATCTATTTATATGCGTCTCACTGACCTCAAGATGGATTTGATAGGTATCATCGCTCGTAGGCTCAATTTTAACGGTCCTTGCTCCGATAATAATTCCGTTCAGCGCAGCCGCCAGTTTATCAGAGGTTAGGACTGCTTCTCCGATCGTTGTCTCACCCTGAATGCGGATCCCGTGTATTTGTTCAGTCAGACTTCTGTAAGCATCCAACTTAGCGGCACGCATCGCCATTAGGCGCCTTTGATTAATATTTTTTGATGGCTGTATTGATACAGAGGCGAAACCAATGGCAGAAATACTAGGAACGTAAAACTCAGAAGTTTCTGCACTTCTCCGCTCACCCAACAGTGATCGAGACGTATTAAGTACGTCTGCGCTATCGTTTTTTTCTGTGGAAACAAGAGGAAGCGATGGTAATCGCATCGCTGTATTGGAGCAAGCAGTGGTCAAAACCACCAGTGAACAAACTCCGAACGCTTTCAGCACACTTCTCATAACAAGGCCTATCTTTGTGTTTTCGAAGCTTCAGCAGCAAATTTTGTGCCACTCCATATTTGTATCAAGATTCAAAATGATCCCCGATCTAGGTGCATTGAAAATATTGTTGAAATCTCCACTTGGTATGATTTCTGCATTTAGGTTTGTCGGGCAAATAATCTTTGTCCAAATGTAAAAATAACTAAATGATATCAGTAATTTGTGAAGTCAAATTTCTGACAGACCTAAAGGTGAACAATGGAAAAATTGCAAAGCATGGGAATGATAAGTGTTTCTCCCAAACTTGTTAATACTTTTTTACCTTTTGGCATAATTGCTCTTGTGGCAATGCTCGTACTTCCACTTCCCGTAGCTCTACTAGATACGTTTTTTGTGGTAAATATCACTCTGTCACTTCTAATATTGATGGTGGCACTGCACACGCAGCGTCCGCTAGACTTTTCGTCATTTCCAAATTTGCTATTGATCGCCACCGTTTTGCGCCTCGGTTTAAACGTCGCTTCCACTCGGATTGTGCTTAAAGAAGGTCATACTGGTCCCGATGCTGCGGGAAAAGTAATCGAAGCTTTTGGTGATTTCATCGTTTCAGGAAATTATGCGGTCGGCCTGTTTGTTTTTTCCATTCTCGTAATTATCAACCTGGTTGTGATTACAAAAGGTGCGGGTCGAGTCTCAGAGGTGTCTGCAAGATTCACCTTGGATGCACTGCCAGGTAAACAAATGGCAATCGATGCAGATATGAACGCTGGCATCCTAACTCCTGAAGAAGCCAAAGAACGCCGCGCAGAGGTTGCGAAAGAAGCTGATTTTTATGGTTCAATGGATGGTGCATCAAAGTTTGTAAAAGGTGATGCAATTGCGGGCATCCTTATCCTCGTGATAAATGTTGTTGGTGGCTTAATCATTGGTCTTTTACAACATGACCTATCGATTTCTGTCGCAGCGCAATCCTACATTCTACTCGCTATTGGTGACGGACTTGTCGCTCAAATCCCATCACTCCTATTGTCAATTGCCACTGCAATAATCGTGACCCGAGTTTCATCTGCAGAAAATATGTCGGAACACATTTCATCTCAGATTAATCTGTCTTCCGCCTGGCTGCCAACAAGTCTTGTTATTTTCACACTTGGATTAATACCTGGCATGCCAAATTCATTATTTATTGTCTTTGCGATTGTCACGGCGGCATTAGGTTTTTTAGCCCGCCGAAAAGAGGAAGCTATCGTTTCCGAAGAAGAAGCATCGGCTGAAGAAGAAAAGACCGATGAAAATATTGTAGATGTGAGCTTAGTAAAAGATGATGCTAAGATTTCATTAAATATTGGTTTTGGACTCGTTGGCTTAGTTTCAGAGGCTGATGATAACAGTCTTGTTCCGAGTGTGACTAAACTCAGAAAAGATACATCTAAGCGCTTAGGTTTTGTTGTTCCTGGAATTAGAATACGGGATGATATCGACTTAGAGCCATCACAGTATCAAATTAAGATTGGTGAAAAAATCGTTGCGGATGATGTTATTTACTATGACAAAACACTCGCTATTCCGGGCGACAATGTACAAGTTGTAATTGAAGGAATTGAAGTCAAAGATCCTTCATTTGGCGTAGATGCAGTTTGGATTGAACCTGAACTCGAAAAAGAGGCGCAATCTAGAGGATATATGACTATTGACCCAACATCCGTTTTAATAACGCACTTGGGACAAATTCTTACCAAACATGCAGCGGATCTTCTAGGTCAGGACGAAGTGCAACAACTACTTGATAATCTGGAAAGTACACAACCTAATCTGGTTCAATCTATCGTTCCAAAGATTGTTCCGTTACATCAATTGACGAAAATTTTACAGTACTTACTTCAAGAGACAGTCCCAATCTCTGATCTTGCCGTGATTATTGGTGAATTAGCGTCAATGAATATTCAAAAAATGAACAATGAGGATGTCAGTGAGGCTCTTAGACCAAAGTTAGTCCCATTATTGATCCAAAAGCTTACAAAATTCAAAGATACACTACCATTGTTAACATTGGCGCCAGATCTAGAGCAATTGATCTTAACTGCTGTAAGGCAAAATCCAGACGAAAAAATGTTACTTTTGGACAGTGGTCTTGCAAAAAAAATTCTGTCAAATTTGAACGACGCGTCTGAGGCTCTGAGTACCGAAAACAAGGCGGCTTTCTTAATTGTCGCTCCGCAAATAAGACGACACGTAGCGCAATTCGTCCGCGCCCAGTTACCAGCAATTAACGTTCTAAGCTTTACGGAATTACCCGAAAACCGTAGTGTCGAAATTGTCTACACCATTGGTGGCACAGAGCAACTCGAAGAGTAGGATTGAGGAAAAGGCTTACACATGGCGGAGATAACTGTAAAAGCAATTGATAGTGCTGCGGCGATGGAAGAAATCGTAAAGCGCCTCGGTGTAGACGCTCTAATTGTATCCACTCGTAAAGTAGACGGACAAATCGAGATAGTCGCTACGAATGATGAACCACTTGTGGTTGAGCGTAAGTCATTGGCTGAGGCTAACGACAATTCTAAACGACCCACTTCTTTTGCAGATGTACTCTCCTCTAAAGTGGTGAAATCCAAAAATGTTAGTGACGACACTATTATCGACCAAGATACTACAAACTCGGCAAAAACGGGTTTTGAAATTATCAAAAACATGCGCGAAGAACTTCACGCTTTGTCACAATTGATCGATGGCAACGAAGCCAAAACACAGCCAGTGAATACTGACTTCTACGCATTAAAAGCTTCGGGTCTTCGCAAAAGTTCAGAAACTGTGATACCTAATTTTAATGTTGATGCCTCGTTAACAGAAAATTCCAAAGCAATAGCAAAAGCGTTTGTCAGAGGGCATTCAAAGAATTTTGAAGATTCTGACATATTCTTCGTTGTTGGCCTAGAAAAGTCTGGAAAGTCTGCATTTATCGATAAGTTTAAATTGTTCTGCAGTGAAAAGCTGGACTTTGGTAAAGTACATACGTTTTTTAATGTCACTGGTGCTTCTGATTATAGTAATGTTGCAACTTGGTTTGAAAAAAATAACAAGCGAGATGCTCAACCACCGAAAAGATGCATCGTCGAAGTCAATGACATCAACCAATTTGAAACCCAGCTATATAGGTTTCAAAAAACTAATCCTTCAATCCAGTACAGTGTGATAAATGTTGTAGAGGCTGGACGGAGTTATGAATACCTTGTGAATAATATCCGAAGATCCACACTGGAAAATGAATATCTCGTAATGTCAAAACTAGATACTTGTGATATTACGGTGTCAGAAATAAGCGCAATAATTGATCTTGGTTATAAATGTTCGTTTTTCTCTGGATTGGTTGAGAACAACGAAGGTCTGTATTACGCTCGAGTTGATCAAGTTGCATCCCACATTGTCGCTTTGGCGGAAAAGCATAAGGAAGGCTAAAATGGTCCGTACAATTGCTATTGCGAGCGGAAAGGGGGGAGTAGGTAAAACTTCCATCGCGGTAAACACTGCCGTAACCCTATCTAAAATGGGCCATAGAGTTGCCTTGTTAGATGCCGATTTTGGTATGGCGAACGCGCATATAATGCTTGACCAAAAAGTTGAGTTATCGCTTCAAGATTTATTGGAGAATGATGTTAGTGTTGAAAATATAATTTGCGAAACATCAAGTGGTGTAAAACTAATTCCTGGCGGCTCGGGCGTTATAGAATTGCTTAATTTAGATAGTTCAAAACGGTGGGAAATAATACAGTCGATACAACCATTAGAAAGTCAGATAGATTATCTGATTGTTGATGCACCAGCTGGTGGTTCTGACGCAAGCATAGAATTTGCATCAGCGTGTGGAAATGTTGTGGTAGTGCTTGTGGGAGAGCCAACCAGTTTTATGGACGCCTATTCATTTATCAAAGCATTACACCTTGAAAAAGACTACAGCAGAGTGTCCGTGGTTGTAAATCTGTCAAATTCTGAACATGAGGCAGCCAAAAGTTTTGAGAGCTTCAAAAGCATTGTAACCAAATTTCTTGATATTGAAATGAATTTTGCAGGATGGCTTCCAACTTCAAAGGAACTTAAAAACTCAATTATTTCTAGAAAACCGGTAGCGTTGAGCAAAAGTCCTTCGCATAGACTGTTAAACAAGAATTTTACTAATATCACGGAAATGCTAATAAACTCGAAGCCACTGACCGTGAATGGAATTGAATTCTTCAAAGTTTAAGGAATATTTTTTGGCGCATGGGTATACATATCAAAAAGATGATGCGAGTTCTTTGATAGAAAGCAATCTAGAGCTCGTTAAAAAGATCGCGTTTTATTACCGTGGGCGGGTCGGCAGTATGTTGAAGTCGATGATCTACTACAACTTGGAATGGTGGGCTTGGTTGAGGCTGCGCATAACTATTCACCAAAAGAAAACGTTCCTTTTGCGGCTTATGCAAAGCTTCGTATAAAGGGCGCAATTGTCGACTATCTCAGAAAATCTTCCAATTTATGCCGGGGTACGATCCGTCGCAAACAAGACTACGAACGTGCAAAACGTAAGCTTGAAAAGCAAAATAATCGCGAACCGAGTGTCAACGAAATTGCTGCAGAACTACAGGTTGATGTCAGTGAAATCATTAAGTGGAAAGAGGACTTTGCGGTAAGTCAACACCAGAGCATTGAAGAAGCTTCAGAAGCATATGGAGATTTCTTATTCGCCACAGAAATCTCTGTTGAAGAGAAAATCTTTAATGGACAACTAAAAGATATCTTAAGAGAAAACTTAAGCCATTTGAATGAACAACAATTATTAGTGTTACAATTATACTATGTCGAAGAACTGAACGTTTACGAAATAGCGGAAGTATTAT
>WTJN01000023.1 GCA_011526265.1 Candidatus Arcticimaribacter sp.
TCGTTGTACATTTTCCCAATGTACCTCGAGCCTGAATCGTGCAAAAGGACAACAACAACATCATCTTCAGTGAAATGCGTGTTTAGCTGAAGCAAACCTTTTACAGCTGCCCCACATGAATTCCCTGCAAAAATCCCTTCCTCTCTCGCCAATTTACGTGTAAAAATAGCCGCATCTTTATCGGTAACTTTTTCAAAATGGTCGATCAAAGAGAAATCAACATTGGCAGGAAGGATATCTTCCCCAATGCCTTCGGTGATGTAGGGATAAATTTCGGCTTCGTCAAAAATTCCGGTTTCGTGATATTTTTTAAAGACAGAGCCATAGGTATCGATCCCCCAGACTTTTATGGCTGGATTTTTTTCTTTCAAAAATTTAGCCACTCCTGAGATTGTTCCACCGGTGCCGACCCCCACAATAAAGTGAGTGATTTTTCCATCGGTTTGCTCCCAGATCTCTGGCCCGGTCTGCTCGTAATGGGCTTGGGCATTCGAAGGGTTGTCGTATTGATTAACATACCACGCATTGGGGGTTTCCTCGGCAATCCGCTTGGATGTGGAATAATAGGACCGCGGATCATCCGGAGTCACATCTGTAGGACAAACCACTACCTCAGCGCCCACAGCGCGCAATACATCAAATTTTTCTTTGGACTGCTTGTCGGTAGACACACAAATGAGCTTATACCCTTTTACGATTGCAGCGAGAGCTAGGCCCATACCGGTATTCCCCGACGTGCCTTCCACTATCGTTCCCCCGGGTTTCAAGCGGCCATCGGCTTCGGCATCTTCCACCATCTTAAGGGCCATCCGGTCTTTGACAGAGTTGCCTGGATTGAAGCTTTCTACTTTTGCCAACACCAGTGCAGGAATCTCTTTTGTGATCGTGTTTAGGCGTACCAATGGCGTGTTACCAATGGTTTCTAGGATATTGTTGGCAAATTTCATGCGTCAAATTCGAACAACAAAGATATTACAAGCTTTTGACAAACCCATTGTCAATTATGGATTTCCTAGCGAATTTGCAACACGGTGGCTGGATCAATTTTATTGATGATTAACGAAGGAAGCCATAACAACAAAAGGGCAACGACCAGGACTAAGCAGTTGAGCCCAACCCATAAGAAAAAAGGCAAGGCTACCGGGACTGTGGTGACAAAATATGTAGAAGGATCCAAAGTGATCCACTGCCATTGCCATTGAACAAACAGAAGCCCCAAACCAAATACGTTTCCAAAAAACAACCCTCTGAGCAGAATGTAGAAGGCGTTCCAAAGAAATATCTTTTGAATCTGAATTCGAGTGGCTCCCAAAACTTTTAAAACACCAACCATACGCGCCCGCTCTAAAATCAATATCAACAATGCTGTTGCCATGTTGAGTGTTCCCACAGCAATCATAATAATAAGAATGATGAGAATATTAAAGTCAAACAAAGCAATCCAATCATAAATGCTGGCATAGAGTTGATCTACAGTGCGCACATCGAGGTGAGAGGGTATCCGTTGATAAATTCGTTCGGCTATTGGACCGGCGTCAACGTGCGGGTCAAGATGGATCACCACCCCTCCTACTTGCTGGCCTGTCCATCGATTGATTTGCTGTACCTGCCGAAGATCAACCAGGGCCAAGGTATTGTCAAAGTCGGGAAAACCGGTTTCAAAAATGGCCGCTACCGTAAAATAGCGTTTGCGCGGAAGGGTCTGCCCCTCTGTTTGAAAAAAAGCCGTTAACCGATCCCCCATTTGAACGCCCAGTTTTGATGCCATGGTGGCAGACAAAACAATCTCCCGCGACATCTGATCGCCAAAGACTGGAAATTCCCCTTCTACGTAATAGGGTGTTAATGACGACCAAGAAAAATCCCGGTCGACACCACGCACAATGCCGCCTTCAAATTCATCTTTAAATTTTAACAACACTCCTTTGGCTGCATAGGCATACGTCTTGCGTATTTTAGCGCTATCCATCCAACTCGCCTTGTTGATCTCACTCAAGTCAAAAGCAAGTGGAGTCATTAAAGATTCATTGTTGTCAAAAGGGGCAATTTGAATGTCTCCAGTCAGAGCGACAGTTTTTTTCGCAATCGCTTGTTGGAGTCCCAAACCGGTACCCAAAGCGATCAACATCATCACCATCCCAAGGGCGATGGCCACAACAGCAATTTTTATTATCCGTGCCGAAACCGTACTTTCGCCTTGAAAAGACGAGCGCAATCGACGCGCAATAAAATGTTCAAATTCCAACGATAATGATTTTACGTTTTCGACACCTTAAAAGTACATTTTTCCTTTGTTTTTTCGTCCTCAGTGCTGCACGCATTTTTGCACAGATCCCTCCTCAACCTGGCGCCCAAAACACCTCGGTCTATTTTCCCAAGCTAAAGGATAAGCGAGTGGCTGTTGTTGCTCACGCTGCGAGTAGAATTCAAACGTCCAAGAAAAGCGTCCACCTCATCGATTCCCTCCTTGTTGCGGGGATTGAAGTGGTGAAAATATTCGCCCCAGAACACGGTTTTCGCAGTCGTGAAGACAATGGTGCACTCATCAAAGACGACATCGATGCGACCACCCAACTCCCCATTATTTCCTTGCACGGAAAACACCGTAAACCATCGCCGGAGCACTTGAAAGACATCGATATTGTTTTGTTTGATCTTCAGGATGTTGGGGTTCGCTTTTACACCTACCTCTCCACTCTTCACTTGGTCATGGAAGCTTGTGCCGAAAGCAACGTTCCACTCCTGCTACTGGACAGGCCCAATCCAAATGGTCATTATGTCGACGGGCCTGTGATGGAAGATCAATACAAAGGGTTTTTGGGGATGCACAATATCCCCATCGTACACGGCCTCACTTTGGGGGAATATGCCGGTATGATCAACGGGGAAGGCTGGCTGACCAATCAGCTGCAATGCCGCATTGAGGTCATTGCGCTTGCCCACTACACCCACCAAACCCCCTATGACCTCCCCGTTCGTCCTTCGCCCAACCTGCCCAATGCCAAAGCCATTAACCTTTACCCCAGCTTGTGTTTGTTTGAGCAAACCCCCATCAGCATTGGTCGGGGAACCGAAAAGCAATTTCAAGTGGTGGGCCATCCAGCGCTTCAAGGACCTTATCGCTTTACCCCACAACCCAATTTTGGTGCGAAATACCCCAAATTACAGGGCCAGCAATGTCAGGGTTTGGACTTATCTACTACGGTACGACAAGACCGTTTTAACCTTGAATGGTTGCTTTGGGCCTACCAGCAATTTCCCGACAAAGCCACCTTCTTCAAGCCGCGCTTTGCCTACCTGGCCGGAAATGACCGCTTGGAAGCGCAAATCAAAGCTGGGAAAACTGCAAAAGAAATAAGAGAAAGTTGGGGAAAAGGACTCGAGGAATATAACCGGATGCGGGAAAAATATTTGCTTTATCCCGACTAGGACAAGCGTTCTTTCATTTTTTCAACAATGGCAAATGCCGCCGGACAAATGGCCACATTCTTCGCAGTTATATCCGCGATTTGATAGATTTTTTTTCGGTCGGTATGGGGAAATTCTCGACACGCTTTTGGGCGAACATCATAGACCATACAGTGATTGTTCTCGCCTAGAAAAGGACACGGCAATGATTGTAACACCCAATCGTTGTCCTCATCCACACGCAAATACTTGGCCTCGAATTCTGCCGGTTTCAGGCGCAAATATTTTGCCAAACGATCAATGTCTTTTCGCTCAAAAAGAGGCCCCGTAGTTTTGCAACACTGGGCACAGGCAAGACAATCCGTTGTTTCAAAAACAGTGTCATGGATTTCCTGAACAGTACTGTCGAGATGATTGGGAGGGCGTTTTTTTAGCTGTTTAAAAAACCGTTTTGTTTCTTGTGCTTTATCTTTGGCCCGTTGAGGAAGTTCCTGCAATTGCTCCTGCATGGCTTCAATGTTTATCGCAAAGTTACGTTTATTTTGAAGGATCTTTTTGGCAAAGCTTTATTGGATTACCACCGGCAACCGGGACAACAACGCTTGATTACGTGGACCAACCTGACGGAAGACGACCCGGTTCCGTTGGCCTATTTTTTTCGCACCCATTCACAAATGCCTGCGCTAGAACAAACCGCACTGGAAATGAGCGCTGGGCGGGTCTTGGACATTGGCTGCGGCAGTGGAAGTCATGCGCTATATTTGCAAAACGAAAGAAAACTTGCCGTAACGGGAATCGACCAATCGGCTGGGGCCATTGCCGTGGCCCAAGAAAGAGGAGTTCATCACTGCATCCGCGCGCCCATCCTTGCCCACCAAGACCACACCTACGACACCCTACTCATGCTTATGAACGGATTGGGCGTAGCGCACACCCTCAATGGAGTTCTCCCCTTACTTCACCACTTAAAAAGCCTACTCGCTCCCGCGGGACAAATTCTTGTCGACTCATCTGATTTGATTTATCTCTTTCCAAAAAACGAACAGTCGACCTGGAAAAACCAACCTGACTATTATGGAGAAGTTGATTACGGCATCGCCTACCAACAAGAGGAAGACGTTTTTCCGTGGCTCTACTTGGATTATGCACGGCTCAACCACTGGGCACAACAGGCGGGTTTGCACTGTGAAAAAGTCATGGACGGCCCCCACTTTGACTACTTGGCCCGTCTGTGGCACTAGGGAATATTGAGGTACTTGTGGGTTTGTAACGAAACTTTCCAATGTGGATTTTGCAATACATAGTCGACCATCAAGGGCATCATTTGGTCTCGCTTACTCCACTCGGGTTGTAAGAACAGTTTACAGCTTTGGGTCACTTGTTTTGCTTGTTCCTCGGCAAAACGAAAATCGTCTTTATTGTGCACAATAACCTTGAGTTCATCGGCCCGCGCATAGGCCTCCTCCAAGGGAAGCTTATTTTTTTTGGGGGACAAACAAAACCAATCCCATTGCCCGCTCAAGGGATAGGCTCCAGAGGTTTCGATGTGTGTGGCACAGCCGTTCAATTTTAGTGCTTGCGTCAAAGGCGCCATGTTCCACATGAGCGGCTCCCCGCCCGTGACCACAACCGTATTGGCATATTTTTTTGCTTCAGAAACAATCGAAGCAATAGGCGTGGCAGGATGACGTTCGGCATCCCAACTTTCTTTTACATCACACCAGTGACACCCCACATCACAACCACCAATGCGAATAAAATAGGCCGCACTTCCCTTGTGGTATCCCTCCCCCTGCAAGGTGTAAAAAGCCTCCATGAGCGGCAAGGCATTGCCCGTGTCTACATCTTGTTGTGTGGGTACTTTCATGGCGGCAAAGATAGACCATTTCAGTGGCTTAAAGAGAAAATATGTACCTTTAAACATGGAACGACTCTCACCTTTTCATCTGGCCATTCCCGTGAATGACCTCGCAGCAGCAAAAGACTTTTACGAAAATACGTTGGGGTGTCAGCCCGGCCGAAGCAGCGACCAGTGGGCCGATTACTCCTTGTTTGGTCATCAATTGGTCTTGCACGAAGACAAGGACTACAAAGGACATAAACACTTTAACGAAGTGGATGGGAAAGCGGTGCCCGTTCCCCATTTTGGGGTGGTCCTCGACTGGGATGTTTTTCACGCCTTTAGCCAAAACTTGGTGAAACAAAAAGTCAAATTTCAGATTGCCCCCTACCTTCGTTTTGAAGGACTCCCCGGAGAACAGCTAACGATGTTTTTCTACGACCCCTCGGGCAATGCGTTAGAATTTAAAAGCTTTAAACACCACGACCAACTTTTTGCCACGTGATGAGTCCACAACGCATTTTTTTCAACCAACTGTTCGCCACGGTTTTTGCCCCTGAGGTTCAAAAACGCATCGAAAACACCACCCTGCTTCTTGCGGGGATTGGCTTTGTGATTCACCTTGCACTCATTTTTTTAAAAAAACAGGGGTGGGTGTTTTTTGCTCCCCTTTACCCCGAATTGCTCACCGATCCCATAGCCGCCATCTACACCCCTTTTTCCCTTATTTTGGTCTATGAGGTCTATTTGTTGCTCTTCTACTTGCCCCGCTCATTCACCTCCTGTGTCTCCAAACAATTCGAAATCATCTCCTTGATTGTGATCCGTAAGATCTTTAAAGACATCCCAGCCATGGACTTGGAAGGTGACTGGACCCACAGCAATCACAACCTCGAACTCCTCGTTGATTTAAGTGGATTTCTCTTGTTGTTTTTGTTGATCTTCCTTTTTAACCGCAGCAAACAGCGGTTGCCCAAACGCCCGATGGACGATCCCAAACTCTTGCGATTCATCTCTTCGAAAAAGATCGTTAGTGTAGTGCTGCTTTTTGTGCTCGGTGCGATGTCAGTTTCAACTTTTGGCCATTGGCTTCTAGATGTGTTTCATCAAAGGGCCATTGCGCAAGTAGACAATCTATTTTTCAATCAATTCTTCACGCTTTTGATCTTGGCCGATGTGATCATACTGTTGATTTCTTTTCGCTATACCGAAGAATACGCCAAACTCATCCGCAATACGGGCTTCATTATTGCCACCATCCTTATTCGGTTGTCGTTTAGCGCCCAAGGCTACCTCTCTACAGTGTTGATTCTCACAGGTGTTTCCTTTGCTCTACTCATCCTGCTGATTTACAATGCGATGGAGCATCCTCTACAAAAAGCCGCGTCTATCAAAAATTGATTTTTTTAGTGTTCCTGAAGATAAACAAATGGGCGAAAAGTGTAATAAAAAAACTCGCCCACACAAGACACCATAGCTCGTAAAGACCTATTAATCAATAGATAAAGAAAAACCTTACCTTTCAGCATCAAGCAAATCTTAACCATGAAAAAACTGAAAAGAAATGAGAACGCTTTCCCTTGTCCTACTGTGCTGTGTTACTATTCTATTTTTAAACTGCAGAAAGCCGAAAAAAACCACGGATAACCTTACAATTCTGACCGAAAATTTCATCGGGTCGGTGTGGCGATGCACCAACGGTGCAGGGGTTGACGAAGAAAATGCCTACAATGAATTGCGTTTCGTCACCGCCACGCGTGTCGAAGGTTGGGCATTCATTCGCGAAGAAAAACGCCTAGAAATGTTTTTCGAAGCGACCTACACGCGAGAGAACAAAACCTTGACCATTACGGCTGAAGGGGAGTCATTTACCGCCACACTGAACGACAAAAATGAATTGATCACCAATATTGACGACGTTGGTGAATGCGCCTATGTCAAGCAATAATTAGCTGTTCCACTTCCGGGCGAGCAGCGTATTTTGCAGCAGCATGGCAATGGTCATTGGGCCTACCCCTCCAGGGACGGGGGTGATATAACTTGCTTTTTTGGCCACTTCGTCAAAGGCCACATCTCCGCGAATAACATAGCCTTTGGGGTGATTGCTGTCGGCCACACGGGTAATGCCTACATCAATAATCGCTGCTCCCTCCTTGACCATGTCGGCGGTGAGGTATTCGGGAATGCCGAGGGCCATCACAACAATATCGGCTTGGCGGGTGAGTTCCGCAAGGTTTTCGGTGCGGCTATGGGCTACGGTCACGGTTGCGTTCCCGGCAGGGCCCTTTTGGCTCATCAAAATACTGATGGGGCGACCAACAATGTGACTGCGACCAACCACCACACAATGCTTGCCACTGGTAGGCACCGCATAGCGCTCCAACAGCTGCATGATGCCAAAAGGCGTGGCAGGAATAAAGGCTTCCAATTCCAAGGCCATCCGCCCAAAATTGGCAGGATGAAACCCATCCACGTCTTTTTTGGGGTCGATCGCCAGAAGAATTTTCTCCTCATCGATATGCTTGGGCAAGGGAAGTTGAACAATGTATCCGTCGATGGATGCATCCGCATTGAGCTGGTCGATTTGCGTCAACAACTGTGTTTCGGTAGTGGTTTCATCGAGTTGAATGAGCGTGGATTCAAACCCAACATATTCGCAGGAGCGCACCTTGCTACCCACATAGGTCAGACTGGCACCATCGTTCCCCACCAACACTGCGGCCAAGTGTGGCACACGGTCGCCACGACTTTGCATTGCAGTGACCTGTGCTTTGATTTCTTCTTTGATGGCGTTGGCCGTTTTTTTTCCGTCGAGTAATTCCATTGTAGTCTGTTTTGTTAGCGCATGTTTTGCATCATTTGCATCATCTGGCGGCCCTTGCTGCCCTGCATCATCTTCATCATTTTGCTCATCTGATGAAATTGTTTGATCATTTGGTTGACCTCATTGATGTCTCTCCCTGCACCTCGGGCAATTCGTTTTTTTCGACTCATGTTGATCAAGTCGGGCTGTCGGCGTTCGTTGGGCGTCATCGACCCTATGATGGCTTCGATATGCTTAAACGCATCGTCGTCGATATCCACCCCTTTCAGGGCTTTGCCCATGCCTGGGATCATTCCCATAAGGTCTTTCATGTTCCCCATTTTTTTCACTTGTTGTATTTGGGAGAGGAAGTCGTCGAAACCAAATTGATTCTTCGCAATTTTTTTATTTATTTTTCGCGCTTCTTCTTCATCAAATTGTTGCTGTGCTCTTTCTACTAAAGAAACCACATCCCCCATCCCCAAAATACGGTCGGCCATACGCTCGGGATAAAAGACATCCAAGGCGTCCATTTTTTCACCGGTTCCAATAAATTTGATGGGCTTGTTCACCACCGATTTAATAGACAAAGCCGCTCCCCCACGGGTGTCACCGTCTAGCTTGGTGAGTACCACCCCATCGAAATGCAGCAGATCGTGAAACGCTTTGGCCGTATTGACAGCATCTTGCCCGGTCATGGCATCGACCACAAAGAGGGTTTCGCTCGGGGTGATGGCGCTATGGATATTGGCAATTTCGGTCATGAGTTCTTCATCAACCGCCAATCGACCGGCGGTGTCAATAATGACTACATCGCATTGTTTTGCTTTGGCTGCGGCAATACCCGCCAAGGCAATTTTTACCGGGTCTTTCTCTTCGCGATCTTCGTAGTGCGGAACCCCAACTTGTTCGGCCACAATACCCAATTGGTCAATCGCCGCTGGGCGGTATACATCACACGCTACTAAAAAAGGACGTTTGTTCTTTTTGCTTTTTAAATGCAACGCCAATTTCCCCGAAAGCGTGGTCTTTCCCGATCCTTGTAAACCGGACATTAAGATCACCGAAGGCTTGTCCGCAAGGTTGATTCCCACCGCTTCGCTCCCCATCAATGCCGTCAATTCGTCTTTGACGATTTTCACCATCAATTGACCGGGCTGCAGCGTTGTCAGTACATTCTGACCCAATGCTTTTTCTTTGACCGTATTGGTAAACTGCTTGGCGATTTTAAAGTTAACGTCGGCATCCAAGAGTGCTCTTCGCACTTCTTTCAAAGTTTCGGCCACGTTGATTTCGGTGATCTTACCATGGCCTTTGAGCACCTGAAAGGCTTTGTCTAGTTTACTGCTTAAGCTATCGAACATATTCAAAAATTGAACAACAAATGTACTTTATTTAAAAGGAACTTGAAACCTCATTTGCTTTTCTATCAGGCGTATGTGAACTCACTTTTAACCACCCCATCACCACCGTGTGTGGGAAAGTAATGGCGGCCAAAAAAGAAAAGAAGAGCGGTAAAAAGTGTGTTGCGTTGATATCAAAAAAAAGATAGACCAACACCAGGCCAATGACAGAAAGCAACCAATAGGGAAAAGAACTCTTGAGATACAACCAAAGGGCGTTCGAAGCATGAGGGTATAAAAAACGCATCTGATCTTGCATCGATGGCCAACTGTGCCAAAAAATGAAGTACACTGCAAAGGCAAAGAGTAAATTGGTGGCGTGAAAAAGAAAAAACAACAGCAAAAGCACCATCAACTCAGCGAACAATCCTTTCCGTAACGAAGGAAGCCATGCACACAAAAGCATAAAAGCCGATAATCCTACAAGAAAAAGGCCTCCCATAAGGTGTGGTGGAACAAAGACATGAGCAATGGTGAAGATGACTTGATGGACTTCGGTCCATTGAAAATAGAAGAGTCCGCCAAAAATGGTGAGTCCATAACTGACAAAAACAAGGGTTTTGTATACAGAACCAATAGAAGGGTCAAAATACCGACCATAGTGCTGCTCCCCAAAATGAAAAGCACTAAAAAGTACAAAAGCCAAAAGACCGAACGAAGGGAAAAAATAAAAGATAAAGATGCCCAAAAAAACAACACCTATATATATAGCCAGTGTTTGCCAAAAGATGGTAGGGGAATAACCGACGTGTTTTTGAATCAATTGAATGTCGTTGGCTCCATGAACAATACCTACGGTAAAGATTAAACTCAAGGACAAAACGGTTTGAAACAAAGCGTTTAAATAAAACGACAGAACGATTAACAGGACTGTCGCGATAATGTGATATGTATAATTTGAAAGACGTGTTACCAAGGATATAAAAAAAAAGAGAATAAAATTTTACGAATATATATAGTGAGTAAGTTTAATTTTTTTTAAATTTACCTAAACAAAAACAAATAATTAATTCTAT
>WTJN01000032.1 GCA_011526265.1 Candidatus Arcticimaribacter sp.
ACCGTCCGCAAAAAAGGCCGTAATAGATGATATTTCGCTCTCTTATGAAGACTTGATAAGCATTCTTTTTCACAAAAAACCAACTGATATATTGGATTAAAAATATGTCGAAAGGAAACGGTTGGGGTAGGGTGGCCCAGAAAAGAAACCGCTCAGCCCCTGAGGGGGCTGGGTACTGATGTCCACTCTAAATTAATTATTAAACAACTCGAACAAACGTCCTATCGGGGGGAGGGTACGATAATATTCATTTAAAGCGGCTTGAGCTTTCGAATGTCCTTGCTTAGCCGCACGCTTATACCACTTGGCTGCTTTCCGAGTGTTCAATGGTACTCCATCTCCGTATTCATACAGGCGAGCTAAGTTGTACTGAGCAGACGCAAATCCGTCTTTTGCAGCCTCCTCGTAATACTTTGCAGCTTTCTCAAAGTTTTGTTGGAATCCGTGACCATTCTCATGCATCAGGCCCAAGTTATAAGTTGCTCTGAATAAACCTTGTTCTGCAGCTAATTGATAGTATTCCGCAGCGATCGAATAATCCTGTATAACGCCTTCACCCTTCCTGTAATTGTGAGCTAGGTTGTATTGGGCGTGGGCGTAATTTTGTCCAGCAGATAACCGATACCATCTTACCGCTTCATTAAAATCTTGAGGGACTCCGTTACCTTCATCATAAAACACCCCAAGCCAATTTTGTGCTTCTGGACTACCTTGCTTCGCTGCTAGCCTAAACCATTTTACAGCCTCCGCATAATCTTGAGTTACCCCTTTCCCATTTTTGTAAATTATACCCATGTTAAATTGTGCTTTTAGGTCTCCTTGCAGTGCTAGTGGCTTAAAATGCTTAATTGCAGTCTGATAATTACCAGTATTGTATGCTTTAACCCCTTGATCTAGGTCTTGTGCCAGTGAATGAGGGGATAGACTGATAGTGAGCATTAGACAGATAGCAGCGCAAACGCTGACCAAAACTTTTTTGTTTTGAGCTAATTCAAGCATAACATCAGTCCGGTCTCGGCGAAAAAAGTAGTTCTTCTATTTCTGTCAATGAACTTATGAAGTTTTCACAGTCTTGCAAAATTTCTCTTTCGTCTGGAGCCACCTTGTCATCCTGCGACCATGTCAAGATATTATCGGCAAATTTTGAACGCCATGGATCAAGAATATCCATTGAGAATGCGTATGGCAGGCCATTCAGATAGAGGTTCGCACTCAGTGCTGGCTCATTTGCAAAAACATTTTTATTTGGTTCACTCACATATCGCAGAAAGCCATTTAATTGATCCATTTGTTCAGCGCCGGTAGGAGAATAATTTCGTAATTCGGTGATTAGAAGAAGTGTTGAAACGATTACTATCCCGATGGCCATATAAGGCACTGTATACATTAATAGATCATATCCATCGCCTTCACGGCTGATGAACACTCCAACAATCAAAAAGATATTTAGCACTAAAACTTTACGTGTAATATTGGAACGCCAAACATATAAAAAGATTGGCGGTATAAGAATAAAATACATTGCGCCGCTTGGGTAGCCGCTGCAAAATAAGGCGAGTAACGCAACCACAAAAACAATTTCTCTGCGAATGTGCTTAACGTTGTGGCTGATGAAATCATAAACTTCGTCATGGATTACCTCATTCAACGCTGACTGGATGCGCCTGATGTGGCTAGACCAATTGGGATGCTCTGGATCTATAGGATGTTCGCTAGCTGGCTCGCTCAGGTTCATGAGTTTTAAAAAAACAATCTCATCATTAGACAAGCTTGAGGCGTTTGATGAAGCACGTTTGAATGCTTGTTCATCAAATTTCAAAACATTTTTGGCTATCAAGCCAAAAATAGTTGAGAGAAATAATTGTTTCTCACTCACATCTCCTTGCGTGGATAGATACAATGAGGCGGCTGGTGATAATTGAGTTGGTGGCATGAATTTTGGGACTGACACAGACAACACGTTTTGAGAATTTCCAATTTTTTTCCATCGATAATAAACGGTTGCGAAATGCATGGAAAAAAATGTCGTGAAGCTCCAAAGCCAAGAGCTGCCGTAGTTAGCCTCGCTGTACGGCATGATACTCAAAGCGATGACCGATACGATGAGATATCCGATGAACGCCAGTAAGGCTACTTGGTTGTCACTCATTCAGCACTCTTGCGCTATTTAGCAGTTTCCACCCAGCGTATCACAAACCTGACCGTTTGAAAATTGTCACTAATGAAGGAGTTTGTGACCGATGTGTAGATTTAACCACACACCTCGAGTCAACATTGTCATGTATATTTTTGATGCAAAGTTTTGGCTTGGTATGGAGCCAGAAGCCGGGACCATTCAGACATTTTCGGTGCGTGCGGTATCAAAAAACTGTAATCGGGAAATTGATTATTGATTAGATGCATCTAAAGCATGGACCGCTTTTGGGACCACTTTGCTAGATTGAAGATCCCATAAGATACTGAATAGAAATGATAATATAATCACACCTTAGCCCTCTGGGGGCACCATTGTTTTCAAAGGCTTAGCTGTAAAATGCTGAGCCTTTTGT
>WTJN01000056.1 GCA_011526265.1 Candidatus Arcticimaribacter sp.
TCATCTCCGCCAGCCTTTACTAATTGACCGGTTTAAAGGACCTTCACAACCTAATCGATCTGTAAAAATAATCTGTTTTCACGGCAGACCGCGGCCTATAGACTTAATCTGCCCACCTCAGGGGAATTGGGATCGTTTTCCACATTATGGGAAAGGGCCAGTTCCTTGGATGGTCGAATACTGGATTAATAATGGCGGTAGTCTGCAACAATGACGAAGTTAATTATTTCACTAACAACGGTACCTCCACGCTTTCCATATGTTGGAGAAAACCTCAAAGGGCTGTTAAGGCAAAACGCAGAAATCGATGCCATAAATCTTTATATTCCTAAACAATACAAGCGCTTTTCATATAAAGAATATGAACTGCCCATCTTACCAGAAGGCGTAAATTTACGCATCGTTCCGCAAGATTATGGGCCTGCAACCAAAGTTTTACCTGCGGTAAAAGAATATAAAAACCAAGATGTAATGATCTTATTTTGTGACGATGATAAGGTTTATGACCCAAATTGGGCCCAGCGATTTATACAGGCCGCTGAAGAGCGCCCCGGGCATGCAATATGCGAAGAAGGGGGCCATCTCAAAATGCCCAATTATGCGGAAAACGACTGGACATCAGATCGCAAACCGCAAGCCCAATTTCTCAATAAAAATATTTTGTATAGGGTCAAACGGGCAGTGTCACTTGGAAAATGGAAGCCGTCTAAGGGCACTTCTTCAGGATATGTCGATATTTTAGAAGGCTGGGGCGGCGTTCTAGTACGTCCAGAATTCTTTGACCAACTGTCATTTGAAATCCCAGAAATATTGTGGACCGTGGATGATGTATGGCTGTCAGGCTGTTTGGAGCGATGCGGGGTACCTATTTGGCTAAATGTAAAAAATAAAGTACGCGCTTCCGCAAACTCTAATGAGATTAAAGATGCTGCTTTGCGAAACTTTGTATACAACGGCTACGGTCGCGTCGCAGCAAATCGTGCATGTATAAAATATTTTCAGGAAAAATATCGAATCTGGGGCGGTTAACAACCCATATGGAGTGATATTTATTGTACAGCGATCCACAGGATTAAATAGAAAATAGAGCAAATTGTTGTGACAAAATTTACCTTTTCGAAAATAAACTACACAAAAGTATCTTTGATCCACACTGAATCCAAAAAAATTAATTTACTGCCCGCACGACATAGACGTTTTACCTGGAACGTATTGTAATGATACCATTCTTCCATAACCATATAAAACGACGCACATAATTACTGAGCTTAAGAAAATAATGCGGTGCCCTCTTCAATTTATGCAATTTATGCACATTATCATTATGGTCCCCTGTGATGTAACTCAATCCATGGTCAACAGGGCTAGCGGAGAAGGGCTCCAATCCAGTAAGTCTAATACCGTGTACAAAAAACCTGTTTAACTCGTGATCATGCGCTCTTGTTATTGGCAAAAAGGAATTTGAAAGTTTCTTGGCGACCAGTGGATGTATAAGATAGCAAGCGTTACCTGTGAACGGACCCCAGTAGTAGTTTAATTCAAAATTTTCTAATTTCTGTACCGTTATCGGACCATTAGCCCTTATTTTTGATAATCGACAAATGTCCCAAGCATCCTGAAGATGAAGTGCCTTTTCTAAAGCTTCTAAAAAGTTTTTAGATAAAACTACATCGTCCTCACAAATTAGTACTGGTTTATTCAAAGAACTCACTTTTTTCCAAAGATCGACATGGGCCATGTAGCAGCCAAGATGCCCCATTGTTAACTTAGCGCCCATATTGCGCTCCCATAATTCAACATCGGTATTTGAAAGTAACTGATCTCTCAATGAGTTTGCGTCAACCCCATTGAAAAACCGAAAATGCAACCCGAGTTTGGAAAACTCGCGCTGCACTCTCTCACGTCTATCATGTGCATCCGGTAGGCTAATCACATAAATATCCAAGTTCAAATCTGATGACATGTGTCAGCCTCGTGATTTATTTTAACAAATCTATGGTTAGTTCATGCAACTTAACCCGTTGTCTATTTAACACTTAGAACCAGAATTTCATCCAACATTAATGTCCCAAAATCTGGGACAAAAATAATTTGGTACGCTCAGATTTTGGGTTGTTAAAGAACTCTTCTGGTTCGTTTTGTTCAACAATTTGACCTTCGTCCATAAAGATGACGCGGTTTGCAACCTGACGCGCAAAACCCATTTCGTGCGTCACACACAACATGGTCATGCCCTCTTCTGCCAGTTCGATCATGGTGTCCAGCACCTCTTTGATCATTTCTGGGTCAAGCGCAGAGGTCGGTTCATCAAACAACATGATGCGGGGGCGCATGCAAAGGGAACGCGCAATTGCCACACGCTGCTGCTGACCACCAGAAAGCTGGCCTGGATATTTCAATGCCTGCTCTGGGATTTTAACCTTTTCAAGGAAATGCATCGCTGTTTCTTCAGCTTCCTTCTTAGGCGTTTTACGCACCCAAATCGGAGCCAGCGTGCAGTTTTCCAAAATCGTCAAATGTGGGAATAGGTTAAAGTGTTGGAACACCA
>WTJN01000129.1 GCA_011526265.1 Candidatus Arcticimaribacter sp.
GGTTGATTTGCCCGCACCCGAACGCCCAACAACACCCAAAATTTCGCCGCCTGCTATATCCAATGACACATTCGAAAGCGCGGTCTTGGCTCCATCATAGGAAAAGCCAACATTATTTAATGCCAACCCCGACCCCAGATCAGATTTTGAAATGGTCCCATCCGCGATCAGCGCCGCAGGAGCATCTAAAATTTCATACATATCGCCTGTCTGAACTAAGGACCTTTGTAACTCGACCCAGTACTTGGAAACCTTTTCCGCGGGTTGATAGGCCATCAAGAAAGCTGTGATGAAAGCTGTAAACTCTCCAGGGGTTTTGCCGTGCGTAATTGTTTGCCATGCTGCATAAACCACGAACGCACCAATAACTAAGCCACCCAAAAATTCCATAATTGGCACAGTTGCTGCACTAACCCGAGCAATAGAAAAGATACGGTTTTCAAGACGGTCAACCGATGAATCAAACCGATCGATGGATTTTTGTTCCAGACCGTAACTTTTAACAGTTTTGATACCAGCAAATGCTTCAGAACCGATTGAAAAATATTCACCCGAAAGCGTTGCCTCCTCAGAGGCAACCGCACGAATTTTGCGTGATAGAAATGAAACAAGCCCTAGGATCAGTGGTAAAATAAGCATGCACAACAGCGTCATCCACGCATCTTGGTACAGCATCACACCAAATAGCCCCAACATGGTTATAGCTTCAGTCAACAACCTGTTCGTCATTGTAACGAAGGCCGTCCCAGCGGCCACACCGTAAAGTCGAATTTTCGCCATCAAATCTGGGGCGTGCCCATTGACAAAATATGCGATATCATTTTTTAGCATTCGCGCAAAAACCCGCTTTTGCATTTCAATTGACACAGACCGTATCAGTAAAATTTGCGTAACAGTGTTAGCGTACTGAAAAATGCTTTTTCCAAGTGATACACCCACAACTATAATTGCGACTTGAACCGCAGCCTCAGTATTTGCGGCTACGAACACATCGTTAACAATTAACCTCGTTGATGCAGCAAGTCCTGCAGTGAACGCAGAAACTCCGGCTACGAATAAAATTGACATAGCAATTAACTTCCAACGTAGTCGAAAAGTATCACGCAGCAAGCGCTTAGCACTAGAACTCGAATATCTGCCAGATTTCCATTGATGCAATTGATTTCGTCCCTATCGGTCTCATGCTACGCCTAATGACCGCCGTTTGAATTGGCAAGGAGTTTCAGTTTCTTTGGGGTCTTTTCACTTAGTCTGCATTTGATCTAGCAAGCACGGTTAAAAATCAATAAGGTTTGAATGCAAGCTATGTTTAACACATCTGATAGTCGACGATGATCGAGCAACTACATTTCAGCAAATCAGCGTTTTTTCATGTTTATATTGAGCTGCTAGGGTTGCTTTTGTGAAGATGAACAGATTTAACACACGCACTAATGTCGTCACGGTGGTAAAATCATAAAAATCTTTATTAAACTTGAGGCAACACAATAACTAGTCATGGCAACATTGGATAAGTACATACTAAAACTGTGTAGTTTGTCGTTCTTTTTTTTTACGATGGTCTTTTCTCTTATAATTTGGATCAACGTTTCACTTTCATTGTTGGATCGGCTAGCTCCGACGGGAAATGAGCTTGCAGCGATCGCGCCTCTCATGTTTCTCACCATTCCTGACGTATTTGTAAGAGTATTCCCGGTGTCTACCTTTGCGTCCGTGGTGTTTGTAATTTCAAGAATTAGAAATGAAAGTGAATTCACAGTGATGTCTGCGAGCGGGGTCGGACCACTCCGGATGGTTCGCCCTTATATATTATTTGGCGTTTTAACAAGCGTGCTCACGCTTATAAACACCATTTACTTTGCACCGCTTTCAAACAAAACACTTGACACTAGGAAGTCAGAACTCAGCCAAAATTTATCCAGTAAGTTATTACAATCTGGTAAATTTTTACATCCCATCCAAGGTATTACTGTATTCATAGGTGAAGTTTCGCCATCGGGGGAGCTGACAGACATCTTAATTTCAGACAGGAGGACAGTGAGTGTAGTGAATGAATATACCGCCGTAAAAGCTTATGTGAGTAAAGATGAACAAGAATTCGTTCTAATAATGCAGGACGGCTTATTACAGAGTTACGAAAGCGAAAACGGATTACTTTCATTGACTCAATTCGACGAACTTAGTTTTGATATTTCCACTTTCGTTAACAATCGCCAAAATTCAATTACCAAGGTAAAGCATTTACCGACATGGCTTTTATTGACGAGTCCAAGCGCAGCGGAGCAAACTACCGGTAAATCTTTAGCTGTGATACAAGCACATTTGCACAGCAGGCTCTACAACGGTTTACTGCCCTTCATAGCAACATTGATTGGCTTCATAACATTATATGCTGGGGCTTATAGTCGATACGGCAACGCACGTTATGTCATCCAAGCGATCTTCTACCTGGTAGTTGTGAAACTCGTCGAAAGTAATATTGTTAGCCAGGCTCGTCTTAATGAAGGCAACTGGCCGTTAGTTTACGCGCCTCTGTT
>WTJN01000078.1 GCA_011526265.1 Candidatus Arcticimaribacter sp.
AGTGGATCTGTTCCAATAGTTTGTTCTTCATCATTAGTTAATGTATCGTTGTCATTATCGTCATCTAGAGCATCGGGAATACAATCTCCATCTGCATCCGCAGGTTGATCGGCGGCATCGAAAGGATTGGTACCGAGCTGTTCTTCAACAAGATCAGAGAAACAGTCATCATCGTCGTCCAAGTCAAATTCATCTTCCCGTCCATCACCGTCATAGTCGTTAAAACTATGTTCTACAGTAAAGGTATAGGTGTTTAGTGTTGATTGATCTTCAGACAAGATTTGATAAATCACCGGCTGTGTAAAATCAACTTGGCTTTCGCCCGAGATTTGATCGCGGCGATCAATGTGTGCCGTGGCGCCATCACTCAGCGTAAACACAGGAATCAGGGTTTCTTTCGAAATAATATTGGGGATGTAATAGGTGTAGTTGGGCGGTTGAATGATGCTATCGTTGAGTGGGACATTGACAAAACTAAACCGTTCAATGGCGGCAGCAGCATTGAGCGGGGGATCGGCAATACTGACAGACTGAAAAAATGACCCTGTGTGTTTGTTGGCCACAAAACGAAGGGTCATTTCAACCGAACGGGTGCTGTTGGTTGAGGCATCATACAGGCGAAAGTTTATGGTTTCACCTTGTTGATTGGAGAAAATTGTGAGGTAGGTAAAGTATTTGTTTTGCGCAGCCACAAAAGAAGGGGCTGCTACACCTCTCAATTGACCGTTTACAAATGCACCTACCCGGTCGTTGCTGTTTTCCAACATGCGTCCGTCGACGTTTATTCGGGCAATGAGGGTCATGCTGTATTGGAAGTCAGATTCATTGACCGTCCAATTGGGTTGGGCCCAGCCCACTGATACTTTGGCCAAAATGAGGGTGAAAAGTAAAACCTTTATTTTCATTTTTATTGTTTGATTAATACTTTACTAAATGTTCGGTTTCCAACATTCAAATGCAAGACATAGCTCCCTAGTGGAAGGTCATGCATTGGAATACGTAGTTGATTTTCTCCCTCCATGACATCTAAGTTTTGTTCGAGTACCCTATTCATTCCGGTGGTATAGAGAATCAAGGTTGCTTGTGTATTCACGGTTGAAGTGAATTGCACCTGTACGTCTGTTCGAACAGGGTTTGGATAAGCAACAAAGCTTTTCTCAATCACTGTGAGTTCTTCCACAGTGAGCGGTTCATCGAGACTTCCCACCAAAGTGTCGGGGATGAAATCCACTTTTGTTTGGGTCGTTTTCCAATCGTCCTCGCATCCCAATGCAATGGATAATTGGCCAGGCGTATCGCCATAGACGGTAGCAAAGACAAGTTGTTTCCCATCTACATTGCGTGCCGTACCTTCGCCAACAAAGGTCTCTGCGCTGTCAAAGAAGCGTACTTTGTCGTATCCTTCTGGTATTTGCGCTATAATGTTCATGCTGAATTCAAATTGACTCAGTGCTGGGATCAATGGATCTTGATCAAGGTCTTTTCCTCCCGAAGTGAAAATGTTCTGTTTACTAGAGAAATAGCTTGGGTAGCTGAACGCTTGTGCTTGCGCAGCACGAAGCATGTAGCCTTGACCGCTGGTCAGGAAGTCAAGTGTTCCTTTCCATCCATTGGCGCCGTCGTATATAGCGAATTGCGTTTGCGATTTGATTAAATCTCCAGGCTGTGCATCAAATCGCGCCAATGCTTCATTGATGGGGACTCGTGCGTTGATGATGAATGGCAACCAGTTCCACCCTTCGTTGAGTTGTATTGTCCAGTTTTCTGGATTCACGCGTGCCCCAGTAGTATAGAAAGTTTGTGCCGAAGACAAACGTATTTTATACATGCGCTGGGCATCGAGACCGCCATTGGCAGAGATTGTACCGTACCACCCGTTTGCATCGGGATTGTTGGCGTCTTCCTCATAGGTGTCAAATTGCGCTGGCGCATTGGACACGATGATATCGGACGTTTGCAGATTCAAGTTGGCAAACAAGGTGTTCAGGTCATCAAATTCATTGCCGTTGACATTGAAGGAAACCCACGTCCAACCCTGGTTGAGGTTGATGCGCTGCGTTTCTTGGATGGTGTTGTCGAAGACAGCCGGTTCTTGATAACTACCCAACAAACCATTGGGAGTAAAGAAGACATTGTTTTGTCCTACAATATTGGCCACTTTGAGTCGACCATCCGAGGCGTCCCAAATGCGGAACTCAATTTCATCTGCTTCGTCGGTATTTCCATAGATGGTCAACAACATAAAATACTCGTCGTAATCGCTATCATAGACCAGCTCACCTACGCCACGCACCTCGTCGCCGATGTAAGCCACGACACGGTCATAGAGGTCTGTACTCAAGGTGTTGTTGACCCGAATCTTTCCAATGACATTCATGCTTTGATCAAAATCTTCCGGATTGAAATCCCAGTTCAATTCTTGAGCGATCACACGCAAATTCAATTGAATTTTCTCATCAAAGCCGTAGTCTCCTCGAAGCACAATTTCCTCGTCATATTTTCCAGGAGACACTTCGTCGCTCACACTTGCCCGCACAACAATGGTGCTGTTGGGAGGGACAGTTCCTTCAGGCTCGGAAATATCAAGCCAACTGGGACCGCTGAGATAGTACGGTTGTGGCGTACCACTGCGATTGACCACACTGATGTCTAATGCACTGTCTTCCTCAAGGGATTTGGTCAAATTGATGACAGATCCATATCCTTCAATGTACCAGCTGAGTGGGTTTTTGTTGATAAAGACAGACCATGTCACGGGCGACAACTGACGGTTGTCTGAAGCATCATAAAGGTTGGCAATGGTGACATTCGCTACTTTCTTTTCAATGCTTGCCCAATCGCTGATTTGTGGCACCAAAAAGACTTCATCACCATTGATGGAAGCGTTGACAATGAGTTGCTCTACCGGACGTCTGGGCTTCACTGGAGGAGTGACTTCGGTGTAATTGACTTGCCCATTTGACAAGGCAGCAACCGTACTCGCTTTCGTAAGACTATTCACAGGATAGTAATAGCGTGGGCCATTTCCAGTAGGGACTTCTGGGGCGTTAAAGGGTGCATGCAGCATGAGACCAAGCGCTTCGTAATTGGCTTCGAAATACTGATCTTCGTTGATTTGCTCTGCACTTTTTGCCAAGCTCCAAATGCGTAATTCGTCCATGTATCCACGGTAGTGTTGGTCAATGATTTCACTGCCATCGAGTTGGATTTGACCGCGTGCACCAAGGAAGATTTTACTGTTGGCAAAACCGCCCAATTCTCCATTGGCTGCAGTGCTCACCCGTTGGCCATCGATGAAACTACTCAGATTTCCGTTGCGTCGAAGAACTAGGGCAATGTGGTGCCACTCATCGTCGTTCACAGCAATGGAACCAAAACCAAAGGTGCGGTTTTCGGCCTTGAGTTCAATCCCGCCATTTTCGTTGAGTTCAATGGACCATTTATTGCGATAGGTGTTATTGGTCACCAAATCACTTTCATCGCCACGTCCATTAGAGAGAAGAGTTGCCCGTCCATTCTGGGCTGTTTTCATCCAAAACGATAGGGTCGCATCCATGTCTTTGGTGATGATGACCCCTGCAGCTTCGGTGAGTGTTAGGTGTTGTGTACCATCAAATAGATAGGCTGTGCCATTGGGGAAAATCTCCCAGCTGGCGTTTTCAATTTGCAGATGCTTGAATCGCGAAATATCGTTGGCCAAATTTCCATGTCCTTCGTTCATTGGCCAGTAGCCAATCAGGTCACGTTCGTTGCCATTGAGTAATTCATTTTGATAGGCAACTGCGGTTTCTCGGGAGATAAATTTGCTCCAGAATCGCAGATCGTGGAGGTTACCCACAAAACCGTTGCCACCCAAGACAATGGGATTATTGTTGTTGAAACTCAAATCTGTGTTCACTTCACGGGAAGCGATTTCATTGTCGTTCTCCACCAAAATCAGTTGGCCAGAGGCGTTGTTGTATGAAAGCGCGTAGTGGTTCCATGTTTGGTCGGTTGCAATATTGGCGGTAATGGTTTCACCACCGATGGTGAAACTTAACTGTCCATTGCTTAGGGCAACATTCAGCCCTTCTTCTTGTGCCAGCAGGGTTCCATTTCCTTGTGTGTTGTGGTTTAACCAAAATTCGATAGAGAAATTCCCCGATTTGATGAAAGGACTATCAATCCTCGCGGTATTCGAACTACCGTTGAACGCCAAGGAAACTTCATGGTTGACCGGCAACTGATTTTTCTGTACTTGGAATTCGTATCGCGTCAGTGTACCGTTGGCTTTCACGGGTTCGTTAAAGCGCGCAATCAAGTCACTGCCAATGGATAAAATTCCGTTGGTCGGCTGGGGGGTACCAAAGAGTGTAGGTGGCGACAGGTCAACTCTTCCCGTTACCGGTCGAGAAGTGTATTCGGTTCCGTTGCTACAATAGCTATGTCCTCGAATTTCATATTCTCCGTCGGTCAGGCCTTGTTCGATGATGTCCCATGCATAGGTGATTTCTAATTGATCAGCCGTAAGGGTCGATACATTGGAATCACCATTTTCAACCAATTGATCATAAATGGTTTGCGAAACTACATAGGTTTGAAGACGCAACCAATCGGATGATCCTGCTTGTCTGTACTCTAGGGTTAAACGTTCAAAACCATCGAATTCTAAATCAAATTCATTCAGTACAATATTGAGCGGAATATTGCGATCGTCTTCCACAGTATTTAGATTGTTTTTCACCCAATTGTTTTCGGGTTCCAACATGTTCACGGTTGTGCAAGATTCAATGAAGTAAGCAGATACAGTTACAGATTCCGAAAGATCGTCGTCACACAACGATTCGAAAATGATCTCGATATCTTCGTAGTCATACACATCGCTCGATCCTTTTTCGAGTGTAAGGGTATATTCTACCGTCTCTGCTCCGTCGAGGAAGAAAACTCTTCCGTTGTCGCCTAAATTAAAGATAGCATTGTCTGGGTTGGTGTTGAGGTTGACATAGAGAATAAATTCAGATTCCTCAGGACCCAATACCGAGTCATTTCTCAGTGTGAGCGTAAATTCAGCGGCATCACCTTCTGGAACCCCTGCGATGGAGGCATTTTCTACGGCAATGTAGGGGACCTCTACACCTATGGTTCCGGCGCTTAATTCTACCGCATCTGTTGGAGAAAGCGTTGTTAATTGTGATACAATGGGGTCAACTACAGGTTGAATATCTTCGTTGAAGAAATAGGAGAATTGTGCTTCTTCCACAGGGCAAGAGGTTTCTCCCCCACGGGTTATAAACACAGGGCCATTACCGTCCATGGTGTTAATCACATCAACGCTCAATTTGTTGTAGTCATCATTGTCTTGGAGGGTGTAGCTGAAAACGAGGTTATTTTCAACGGTTTCGTTTTGCTCATATCCATAGCCAAAAGCGTTTTCATTGGTCACTTTGGCTTCAAATCCAGAACCACCCACATCCAGTCCAATGCCCACACCAATGGTCGCAGATATGTCAACGGCAAAGGTGTGTTCCCATGCTTGTGCATCTCCAGTTTCAATGGATTTTTCAATCGATCCTACACCGGAATCAAAGGATATGTTTTCATAGTAGAAATTATCCAACATGGTTTTCAATCGTCTACCGGCCTTGGTGTCTACGCCAGCGATTTGAAAATTATCGTTGATTTCTGCAATGATATCCGCTTTGAGCGATCCACGGTCGGTCGAAGCACGGTACTTGGTTTCTTCGTTCAACTGTATGGCACGTCTCCATAGTTGGATTTGATTCTGGTACCAAACAAGGCTCTTAAACCCGTCTCCTTGGATGTCCAATGGACAAGCAACGGGAGGCGTTGATTCATCGCGGTTGCTCGCAATACAAGCATAGTTTTCAACAATAGTCTCGTAATGTGGAATGATGTCATTGATCAATTCTCTTTGAGAGTAGATGAAAGTCGTTGTTTCTTCCCCAGGGCCAAAAGCAAGTACTTTTTTGAGGCTGATGTATTTGACTCCCTCGGTGGTTGATACAGGAATTGAAATAACATTTCCGTTGGTATCAGTAACCGTTTGATCTGTAATGGAAAGATTGTTCATTAGTCCATAGAACATATTGCTCGATGAACCGATATATAAATCGGCATCGGCCCCCACCCAGTCGGGATCATCGCTTGTGGATATGGCAGATCCAAAGCTGTAGGAGCGTGTCAATTCGTCTCCATTGGTCGTGGAAAGTTCTAGACCAAACCCACCAATGATGGACACATAGTTCTCGGTTTCAATGAGTGGACCAAGAATTCCACCACCGATACCAAAATCGACCCCAAATTTTGCTTCGATTTCTGCTTCAGTTTTGTTGGTATAGCTGCCCGAGTTTTTCTTGGCAATGGAGAATGTTGATCCTTCTTCGATGGTAGCAAAACTGTTGGAACCTGGAGGGTCTCGTAAAATAATATCCGGAACTTCAGGGCCAGCAGTTTGGAACGTTTGACCGCCATCGCCCACTCCACCAAGAATGATACCGTTGTTTTGATAACCCGCTATTTGATAGTCTATTCCATCAATGCGATACAACAATGAAATGGTCTTTAAAAAGCCACTGGTAACATCGGTATTGGGGTCACCTGCGCGGAATACATAGTGCAGAATACTTGGGTCTTCTTCATCTTGAATCAAGGTTTCTGCAGTATCTCCTTCGCCTTTTAATTGATTTGTTACGATCAAGTCGCCATCGGTCACAGGAACTTCATCCACAACACCATCCTCTTCAACATCATAATTGGTGTACCGCTCTATTCGACGAAGATCGATTTTATAATTGGCACTTTGGGTGTACACGTTAAAGCTCGAGTTAGATACCGTATAACTTTCCTCACCAATGGTGATTTCGGTATCTGAAGTTTGAAGCGCGACATCAATTTCTGGAGTAACCCTTTTGATGAAATTCTTTTTGAAGTTAAAAGGCAATGAGGTCGCAATAGTGTCGCCATCTTGTACAAAGTGCTCTTCGTTGTCACCGTTTATTTGCGTGAAATTCAATAGTTCACCTTCACTCAGGAATGTTTGTTCACTCACCAAGGGTTGACTGGGTAGGTATACATCCTCTCGGCTTACTTCATAACGCAGTGGCAAAATTTCAACACGGTATTCTCCGGTTTCGTTGTTGGTGCTAAAGGTGGTTTGAAACTCAGGAGTGATGTTTGTGGCCCCTGGCGATCGGTAGCCAAACGTAACCGAAGCTGTTCCAATGTTGTTGACCGAAGTATAGGTAATGTCGCTGGGCGAGGCGGTATGGGTTTTAACCCCATCAAAACCAAACCCAAGAGGTTTGTCTCCTTCGCGTGTTCCCCCGACAACTCTTCCGACAACGGTGACTTTGGTCTCGTCCAAAAAGACAACCTCTTCATCATTGTCTTCAAAGAAATTTTTTGATCCCTCGGCGGGGAATCGACCGTTAAATTTAAATTCATGGTTAAACTTTTTCACCGAGATGTTGTGTTCTCCAATAGGGACTTGAATGCTGAAACGTCCCAAATCATCGGTAACAACGGCTTCGTTGTCTTCATTTAGCACTAAGTTTCCATCAATGTATACATTGGCTTCTACCAGCGGAATTGGAGCATAGCGCACCAATTTGGTAATGGTAGGTGGTACAGCATCGGAATACTCCGCCCAATATTCTCCCTTGGGATATTTTACCCCATCAACGAGATAGGCATTGTAGGCTTCACCATCAATGATATTACCGGTGACTTCGTCAGAAGATGGCCCAGGAGGGAATACGCCTCGGCTATCAAACAAGACTCTACCGTTGAAATTGAAAGAAGACACATCGATGAAATCGACATTGTTCACTACAGTGCTACCTTCGCCAAGATAAACCAATTCTTGGTTGGGGTTGAATTCGTGCACTCCTTTGGAGGGCGTAATCACAAATGTTTCTCCTGTGCCTTGATAGGGAATAGAGGGTATGATGTAACTCCCGTTTTCATCTGTGATCCCAAAGATGCCCAATTGCGCATAGGTGGGGCGATCATTCAAACTCGACGTAAATTGGGCGTAATCAGCCTCATCGACACCGTCAGCTTGAAGAGCTAAATCGTTTTTATTGAAGTTCAGGTCCTCACTGGATAAATCGTAGGCGTAATTGCCATAAACTTCATTGGCGCGAATGTACACGTGCAATTCTTTCTCATCTCCTTTGAGGTAGCGTTTGTAATCGCGGAGCATGTCCCCATCGTCCACAATTTTATTCCACACCCGTAGATCGTCGATGAATGCAGCATTGTTTCCTCCAACACGCACCCCTGTCCAGCTTTGTGCGGTTCCTCCACCGGTGGAGTCAAGCCGCAGGGTTTGGTTGTTGGTTTGCAAGGTCACAGACACCGATGAAGAAGTGGCCGTCGCCGACTCGGCAATGATGGCATTCATTTCGGCAATATAGGGGGCGTCTATTTTACGTCCATTGATATAAATCTTCGGCACCGAATCGTTGGCCAACACAGCACCGATATGGACAAAGGATGTATTCAGATCAGCGATGTCCATAAAGAGGTCGTTCTCTTTGTTGTCTTTCAACCCATTAGGAATTTTTTCGGTCATCGATAGGGTGTAGCCTCCAACGCTGATGTTGAGTTGGTTGCTGCCTGTCATTCCAACCGTTAAATCCAGCGTATTGCTTTGATCGCTTTGTAGGGAAAACACCCGGATGTTCCCTCCAGCATAGGTTGATTGTGGTTTCACCCACGCTTGTAAGGTGATGCTTGTATTGAGGCTTTCGTGCAAAGATTCAATTTCCGCATAGCCATTGGCCGGAATGTCAAGAGCGCTGCCAAAATCGCTAAATCCACCATCGGGAACTGCGGCGATCGTGACATCCTCTACAGGGTTTCCACCGTCAAAATTGACACTCCCCGCTATAACAGCAGCAGGGTTGCGGAAACCAATGCCCGTGATAAAAGTTTTGTAGGCAATGTCTGGATCTTCGTTGATGAATCCGGTGGCTTTGATTTTGTAGCGGAATAAAATACCTCCAGAAATATTCCTGTCTTCATAGGTGCGCATGTCACCGGCGAGGGTCACAATGGGCGCTCCCCAGTCGGGGTTGTTGTTTTCTACGTCCGCAGTGCGGTAGATTTCGATATTGGTCACATCTTCAACGTTGTTGAGGAGTTGCCAGTCGAGTTGTACTTTGTCAGAATAATACCCTTTCGAAATCGTGATGGCATGATCGGCAAAAGTGTCATAAAAATAACTGACGTTCCAAGGGAACCCGAGGTCCACTTGTTCGTTGTTTTCTGTCGATGAGGGATTGAGTGGATTGGGTACCATGCGTTGCCCCAAGATTGGCATCCCGACAATGACATTCATGGACTGAACGGTGATGTTTTCTGAACCGTTTGATGTATTGACCGACGTGGCGTAGTTAAGGTTTTTTGTGTTTGCTGCAGCACCACCAAAAAAGATACGGTTATTCCCTTGGGCAAAAACAGCGCTTCCACTGAGGAATAAAGCAAAGAAAAATAGAACGTATGAATTTCTCATTAGGATTGGGCTCATATTTTGATGATAAAATTCACCCCCTTGTTGGGTGGTCGTGTTTCTGCGCTCCCAACAGTTTCGGTTTCTCCTACGAAGGTATGATTATGTTCTCCGGCAAAGCGCACTCTATTCGGGATTTCTATGCCAAAAAGCGTAAAAAAGCCAGCAGATTCAGTATAATTTGTATTGTTGGCTCCATTTCGTTTTGATCCAATGAAATAGTTTACTCCACCATCTCCCTCATGCCAAGTGGTGTTTTTTAGTTGATGCGAATGGAGACCATTGGGGATGGTCGTCAGATTCACAGGGTGATTATGATTTTTGAATGTATCCTCTTGAACGTCGTTTAAAGAGGGACCTGATTTGGTGGAATCACTGAAATAATTTCCTGTACCACGTAAAAATTGACCACGGAGGTCTGGGGTTTTGTTGTCACCAAGAAATTCAATCAACTTTTTGTGGAAAATATTATCAGGGAAACTGCGTCCGTCGCATAAAACCCAGCCCTCGGGAACATCCTCTTCGGTTCCCCTAAACGCAACGATAGATCCCGTAGGAACTCCATTGTGCGCAAAGATGGCATAGGGGGCCGTCAATACCTTTTCATCGGAATAGGTGACACCACCTTCCGAAACACGTACATAAACTGGATAGGTCGCGATCAAATCATAGGCCGACTTTGGAATATCTATGCTGTGATTGAAAACACCGAAGTCATCTGTAGAAACGGTTTCAGTTTCATTGATAATGAATTGGATGGTATTGTTGAGGTAATAGTAAAGGAAGAATGTCAAAGAGAGATCTTCATCGGTTTTGG
>WTJN01000150.1 GCA_011526265.1 Candidatus Arcticimaribacter sp.
GCGGATTTGCGCCTCTGGGGTTTGGGTAAACAACGTGCGGATTTCACTAAATACGCTTGTATAGGTTGCCGGATTTGATCGGGGTGTTCTTCCGATCGGACTTTGGTTGATGTCCACTACTTTATCCAAATGTTCCAATCCTTTGATCGAGCTGTAGGGGAGTGGTTTTTTTACCCCGTTGTAGTAGTGCGCGTTGAGGATAGGGTAGAGGGTCTCGTTGATCAAGGTCGATTTTCCGCTACCGGACACACCAGTTACGCCGACCATCATTCCCAGCGGAAGATGAAGATTGACTTTTTTAAGATTGTTCCCAGTGCAATTGGTCAACACCAATTTTTTACCGCTTCCTTTTCGTCGCTTGTCGGGAATGGCAATTTTCTTTCTGCCGTTGAGATAATCAGCAGTGAGCGAGTCGTCTGCCAAAATATGTGCAGGTGACCCTTGTGAAATGATTTTTCCGCCGTTCTTTCCTGCACGAGGACCGATATCGATGACGTGATCGGCTTGTTCGATCATGTCTTTATCATGCTCTACAACAATCACCGAGTTCCCTATGTCTCGCAAGGCCACCAGCGAGTTGATCAATCGCTCATTGTCCCGTTGATGCAATCCGATGCTGGGTTCATCCAAAATGTAGAGTACGCCCACCAGTTGTGAGCCGATTTGTGTGGCCAATCGAATGCGTTGTGCTTCTCCACCTGACAACGATTTGGAGGAGCGATGAAGTGACAAATAATGCAGTCCTACATTGAGCAGAAAGGTCGTTCGGTCTTTGATTTCCTTAACAATTTCTTCGCCAATTTTTCGCTCATTAGCGCTTAATTTTTCAGGCAATGCTGTGATCCAAGTGTAGAGTTCCCCCAAGTCCATTTGCGCCAAATCGGCAATGGAGTGACCATCGATTTTGAAGTGAAGTGCTTGGGTGTTCAGTCGGCTTCCTTGGCATGTACTACACTTTTGTTGGTCCATGAATTCGCCGGCCCAACGTTTGAGGTTCATCGATTCGGTTTGTTCAAATTGGTGTTTGATAAAATTTTCAATCCCCTCATAATCGATGGTGTATTTCCGGGTAACACCCAGGGATTTGGACGCGACAGAAAATGTCTCATTTCCCCCTTGCAAAATCACATTTAGCGCTGCTGGCGGGATGGAAGAGATGGGGTCGGCGAGGGAAAATTGATAGCGTTGAGCAATGGTTGTCATTTGCTTAAACCCCCAAGACGATTTTTTGTTTCCCAGCGGTTTGATCCCTCCATTGTTGATCGAAATACTCGGGTCAGGAATGATTTTCTTTGGATTGACGACATGTTCCACCCCCAGACCTTTGCATTTTGGGCACATGCCCTTAGGTGAATTAAAAGAAAACGAATTGGGCTCCGGCGCAGGATAAGAAATCCCCGTGCTTGGACACATCAAATTGCGGCTAAAATAGCGAGGTTTGTTGGTGTCCATGGCCATGACCATAAGCGTATTGTCGCCTTGATACATGGCAGTGACCATGGATTCTTTTAGGCGTTTCAGGTTGGACTCTTTTTGGTTGATGGTCATCCGATCGACCACCAATTCTATGTCGTGAGTTTTGTAGCGGTCTATTTTCATCCCGCGTGTCAATTCGACCACAACGCCATCAACCCGCACCCGTACAAAGCCTTGTTTAATAAGGTTTTCGAACAACTCACGATAATGCCCTTTACGCGATTTGATCAGTGGAGCAAGCAGCATGACCTTCTTTCCGTTATAGGCTTCCAAGAGTAAATCGATGATTTGATCATCGGTATAACTCACCATTTTCTCATTGGTCTGGGCACTGTAGGCTGTTCCAATCCGAGCAAACATCAGCCGAAGAAAATCATACAATTCGGTAATGGTACCGACGGTTGAACGCGGGCTTTTCGAGGTGGTTTTCTGTTCGATCGCAATCACGGGAGAAAGTCCATCAATTTTATCCACTTCGGGGCGTTCCATGTTCCCCAAAAATTGACGAACATAGGCCGAAAATGTTTCCATATAACGGCGTTGTCCCTCGGCGTAGATGGTATCAAAGGCGAGTGAAGATTTTCCGCTTCCGGATAGTCCTGTAATGACCACCAACTGATCACGAGGAATGGTGACATCAATGTTTTTAAGGTTGTGTACGCGTGCTCCTTGCACCACAATGGTATTGTCGACTGTACTCATTTTACTGGTCGCTGTTTTTGAAATGGAGTGTTGCCGCAGTATCGTCACCGCGCGGGTCGGCTCCCGTGCTTAAATGCCCTCTGGGATGACGAAATATGGCGTCTACTTTTCCAATGATTCGGGTTTGTTTTTCGTTAATCGTGTGTCCCTTCTGCCGCAGTTTGTTTAAAAGGGTGGTGTCGAATTCCTTGGGTTCAAAAACAACAATGTCCGGCTTCCATTGGTGATGAAATCGCGGGGCGTTGACTGCTGCTTGCATGTCCATGTTGTGCTCATACACATTCAATATGGTTTGAAACACAGAGGTGATGATGGT
>WTJN01000177.1 GCA_011526265.1 Candidatus Arcticimaribacter sp.
TGCAACTTTAACATGCAGCTTAATCAATCCAAAGAGAGTTGCGTAATTTCTCTTCTGAAAGGTAGCGCATCACCTAGGTCTTCTTCATCTAATTCTCTTGCATATCTGTGTCCAGCATAAGTTGCCCACGCTATTGGTCCAGGCGCGTTAGCATCCCCAATGAGTTTAACTGACTTAATGCCAGCATCGGTCCAATCTGATTCACTTGCTTTCAATTCGTTATACACGGCATTGTTCTCGATACGAGATGAGACCACTAGTACTGCATCACACTCAATGGGTCGCAATGCATCTGTAAACATGCAGTTGGATTTTACGTGGTGTTCGCCAATCTCCATGATCCCGCGATTTAGCTCGATCACGACCCCCAATGATGCGAGACGGCGATGGATTTCATGTTGTTCTAGCGTATTAACTGTCCATTCACTTACGTAAGCTGCGGGTGTAACCAGCGTTACCTGACATCCTTTTTGGATCAATAGTTCTGCCAAAACACCCCCCATATAATAATGATCATCATCATAAATGACAACGTGTCCTGTTGGATATGCACCATTCATTACATCGTCGGGTGTGTACAAAGCCATCGCAGGATCTGTCGGGAACGGCACGACATGCTGGCGCGAGACCCCATCGCGCCTCCACTGTGATCCAGTCGCGATGCAAATGTTTTCAAAACCAAACTCCAGAATGCTTTTTGCATCCAATTCACTGTCAAAATACGTCTCAACATTGGATCTCTGACTGATCTGATATTCACGATAGTCTGAAACTCGTCCCCATGCGCTGAGGCCCGGGAGTTTGCGTTCTAGAGCAACCCTGCCTCCCAGGAAGGTGCTTGCTTCGGCAATTGCCACATCATACCCGCGTTTTGCTGAAGCAAGCGCTGCTTCCAAGCCGGCTGGCCCAGCACCCACAACTAGTACACTTGAGCTTTTGCCTTTGGCATTCATTCGTTCGGGATGCCAGCCTTTTCGCCACTCTTCCATAAACGTTGGATTCTGTGTGCATCGGCTGATTGACATAGTCATGTCGCCCGTGATGCATATATTACAACCTATACATTCACGAATATCCTCAATTCTGCCCTCTTCAATTTTTTTGGGTAAGAAGGGGTCTGCGATAGATGGACGTGCACATCCAATGAAGTCCAAAGTGTTGGAAGTAATCATTTTCACCATGACATCGGGGCTCGTGAAACGTCCGACACCAACGATGGGTTTGTCTGTTAATTCGTGGATTCCTTTAACCAGTGCGTGTTGCGCAGCCTCTTCTTTGAACCTAGACGGACCGGAACAATCTTCCCATGTACCTTGTGCTAGATCCCACAGGTCAGGGAGATTGCGATTCATATCTACAAATTCACGGACTTCTGAGTTTGAAAAGCCTAAGTCACCGATTGTTTCATCCAATGAAACACGCAGTGTTAATCCCATGCAGTCCCCTACAGCATCTCGAATATCCGCAACTACTTCGTTCACAAATCGAGCTCTATTTTCTAATGAACCACCGTATTCATCGGTGCGCAGGTTTGTGGCACGACTGAGGAAATGTTGGAAAATCCCAAAGCCGTGGGCACCATATAGACAAATTAAATCGAAGCCGGCTTTTTTTGAGCGGATGGCTGCATTAACAAACCAACGTCGTAAATCTTTAATGTCAGTCCTGTCTAATGCTCGCGCTTGCACAGGGTCATTTGTAAAAGTGCGGATAGGTTGTGCGGACACAGCGAGTGGTACTTCTTTTGTGTAAAGGTTTGGACCATTTACCCCCGAATAAGCTAATTGTATTCCTGCCAAAGCGCCATGTTCCTTCATTTTCTCAGACATCTTATTGAGCATTGGAATGTCTTTATCTTCCCATAGGCGCAGCTCAATGAAAGGTGTTATTTCGGACGAATGGTGCATCTCGCATTGTTCTGTGAAGATTACGCCCCAACCACCCTCGGCTTTGGAACCCCGCATGGCAGCAGCGGCGGAGGGATCTCTGTATCCACCACCATTGCAGTGGGGAACTTGGTAAAAGCGATTTTTCGACGTTACTGGTCCAATTTGCATTGGTTGAAACAGAATATCGTATCTTGGATCTCTCACTAGAAATACTCCTATACTTGCTGCGTTGTAATTAGTGATGACAGAATTGTATCTTCACCTCAATTCGCAGTTATGAAAGTGCACCTTAGGAAATGGTTAAGCACTGATTAGATTGATAAACCTGGATAATCCCAACCGGCAATTATTTTTGTTGCTTCCTCGATAAAGGTATCAATCGCTAGGACATTTCGGGAGCCTTCCGCCACAATAAATCCAAGTCGCAAAGGTTTTACCGATCCTTCAATTGGTATGAATTTGAGGGCTTGCCCATCGGGAGAGAGGTTAGAATGGGGCTTGATATTCGCTAACGAAAATCCAAATCCATTGGCAACCAGCGAACGCATTACGGCCATATCTCGGGTTTTCTCGGAAATATCTGGTGTAAGCCCCGCCAATTTAAATGCGTTCAGAAAATATTTTCGACTAATTGGTAAGTCTAACAGCACCATGGGATGTTCAGCTAGTGTTTCAATAGAAACAGAATGATGCTTTGCCAAAGGGTGGTTTGTTGCCACCACTGCTAAAAGCGGAAGCAATCTCAACGGAATAAATTCTAGGTCAGGCGGTACTTCAAGATCATAACTCAGTGCGATATCTATTTCAGCACTCTTCAACTTTTCGAATAATTTTTGCTGATCGCACTCTATTTGTGATACCTGGACATCGGGGAAATTTATTTGAAATTCGCGCCTAATTGAAGGTAATAAAAGCTGAGCAAAAGTTAAAAAGCACCCTATGCTCAAAGGGCCCTGAACATTACCTGCGATGGATCCAGCGAGCCGATTGAGATTATTCGCTTCGGCGAGGACCTTTCGGGCTTGCTCCAAGAATTGCCTGCCTGCCTGTGTTAAGCTAAGCCCTTGGGCCTGCTTTCTCACAAAAAGTGCTAACCCGAATTCATCTTCAAGTTGGGATATCGCTGCAGAGATCGATGGTGAAGAAACATTGACCTTCGCACTGGCTTTTGCGATCGAGCCAAGTTCACCAACGGACACGAAGTATTCTAACTGCTTTATTGTAAATCGTAACGCCATCTTTCAACCATAAGTCACTTTTTGTCAGCAATCCAAGTTGTAATTTTTGACTGCCATTTTGCTTAAGTGCGTTGTGTTCAACATTGCGGCGACTGAAAATGTTAATGTGACAGTCGAGGAAAAGTGGTTTTGTTGAAATTATGAGTTGATCCGGAACTTATTAGATCATGCCTAACACTTTTGGAGACTTGATTAGGTTTAGGCTAATTGCGTGTTTGATAATTTCGAGGTGACAACTTTCAGGCTTAAACACTAGCATCAGTTTAGGTACCTTGGATAACCCATGAATGATGTAACAAATGTCACTATTGATGTACGTAATGTGATTAAGCGCTACGGTGATTTCACAGCGCTACACAAGATCTCTATGAGTATTTTGGATAATGAATTTTTTACGCTATTGGGCCCATCTGGCTGTGGCAAAACGACTCTGTTAAAAATGATTGCAGGTTTTGAGGATGTAACTGAAGGCGCTATTTTCCTGTCTGGCGAAGAAATTGGCTCGCTTCCACCTAACCGGCGACCAGTAAATACAGTGTTTCAAAACTATGCGCTTTTTCCACATATGACGGTACTTGAGAACATTGGTTTTGGTCTCGAAATGAGAGGCAGCAGTCGCAAGGACGCAGAAACGCGTGCTGGCGAAATGCTCGAACTTGTTCAATTGTCGTCATTTGCCAAACGTAAACCTTCACAGCTTTCTGGGGGGCAACAACAACGTGTTGCACTTGCTCGTGCACTAGCACCATCACCTAAGGTCTTACTTTTGGATGAACCGTTATCGGCGCTTGATCTAAAGTTGCGCCAGTCCATGCAAGTCGAGTTAAAACAAATACAGCGTGAAACAGGGATTACATTTATTTTTGTAACACATGATCAAGAAGAAGCGTTGACGATGTCGGACAGAATTGCGGTCATGAATGCCGGTGAATTGCAACAATTGGGATCCCCAAGAGAAATTTATGAACAACCGCAAAATATGTTTGTAGCCGATTTTATTGGTGACTCAAATTTATTAAGCGTTTCCATTGATAGTGTGACTGAGGGACTGATGAAGTGTCACATTGGCGGCGGACATTTTTTGATAATTGATGAAGCTAGCGCTGTGGGGGTTGGAGACAAAGTACATCTTTCCGTGCGTCCAGAACGTCTGCTGTTGTCGGACGAAGCTGCTGAAACCAACAGTTTAAAAGGCACAGTTTTACAGAGTATTTATAAAGGAACAGATATATCTACGACAGTAGAATTAGAGGGTGGCCCGATAATCTCCGTACGTACTTCAAATACAGCGCGTGGAATTAAGCGTCTAATGCCACCTGGCAGTGCTGCATTTGTGAACATGGAGGCGGGCGCTGCTCGCTTGTTGGCAGACTGATGGCAGGCGGCGCGGCATCGATCAAGAGTTCGCGCTCTGGTATCTATTCAGATCAGCGAAATTGGCTTCTGTTGCCATCATGGGTCGTTTTAGGGTTTTTTGTCTTCGCCCCTGTTTGTGTCATGCTTGTTTACTCTTTCTTGACGAAGGAGTTTCGAGGCGGGGTTATTTGGGAACCTACGCTCGCAGCATATGACCAATTCTTCTTTGATAGAGGGTTGTTTGGCGATGCAGAACCGAAACTCCAATGGACCTATATAAGTATTTTTTGGCGCTCGATATGGCAAGCGGGACTCGCCACTATTCTCGCGTTAATTATTGGATTTCCGACGGCTTACTTCATCGCAACTCGTTCTCCTAAAGCGCGCGCGATTTGGGTGTTCCTGATCACAGTCCCATATTGGGTGAATCTGCTGATACGAACAGTTTCCATGAAATTCCTTGTTCGAGAAGAGGGGCCGTTGAATGATTTTTTGATCTATGCTGGAATAATTGAAGAACCACTTCAAATTATTAACACCAACCTCGCGGTACAGCTTGGCCTGTTCTACAGTTATCTACCATTCATGGTGCTACCAATCTACGCATCAGTAGAAAGGTATAATTTTATATTATCCGAAGCTGCGGCTGATCTGTACGCCACCAAGTGGACAACTCTAACACGCATCCTTTTACCATCCATTAAGCCGGGTTTGGTCGCCGGTTGTATACTTGTTTTTGTTCCGAGCCTTGGAGCATTCCTAGCCCCTGATTTGCTCGGGGGGGCAAAGAATTTCATGATCGGGTCATTGATTGAGGAGCAGTTTAAGGGGAATGCAGGCAACTGGCCATTTGGTGCTGCGGCATCGATGATTTTGCTGACGATGGTAATGGTGTTGCTTATGATTTTTGCGCATCAACAACGACGAGCGGAGGAAACTCCATGAACTCTAAAGTTGATGTGAAGTCATACGCCGGTTTCCGAGAAATCACATGGATTTGTCTTTTCATATTATACGCGCCTCTTATCGTCGTGACGGTTTATTCTTTCAATGCTTCGGCATCTATCGCGGCTTGGGGAGGCTGGTCTTGGCAATGGTATATTGACGTCTTCATCGGGCCGGAAAGCGCAAAATTTAAAAAAGCTGCATTTAACTCCTTTTCGATAGCAATTGTAGCGGCCAGTCTTTCTACATTTATTGCGACTTTAGCGGCTACGGCAATTTTAAGGGGAGGTAGGTTCAGGTCACGTGCGCCATCAGTTGCGCTCATTACGCTTCCTATAATGGTACCAGAAATCGTGTTGGCTGTCGCAACACTAATTTTTTTCAACTCAATTGGGTTTACTAGGGGCTATTTAACAATCCTAGTTGCTCATGTGGCGTTTTGTATTCCATTCGCTTATCTGCCGATACAAGCTCGCATGCAGGGAATTGAGGTAACTTTCGAACATGCCGCAATGGATTTATACGCTTCGAAAGCTAAAGCGTTTACGCGAATTCTATTACCCTTAATGATGCCTGGGATCATTTCTGGTTTTTTGCTGGCATTCATTGTCAGTCTTGACGACTTCATCATCACCAATTTTGTGAAAGGTGCAGGTGTAGAAACCTTGCCAACGGCAATCTTCGGTTCGGTGAAACAAGGGCTCAAGCCCAACATTATGGCAATCTCAACAATGCTACTAAGTCTTTCGATTGTCATGGTGACTATCTCCTACTTCGTGTCGAAGTGGGACAATACTAAATAACCACAGGGAGTTAAAATATGAAATTACTGACAACCACTGCCACGGCGATGGCGCTGCTCGCAAATTCGGTAGCTGCTGACGGCGACTTAGTGATCTATCACTGGTTTGAGTACATGCCTGCTGAACTTCTGGAAAAGTTCACATCTGAGACAGGGATCAACGTTACTATGGACACGTACGACTCTAACGAAGCGATGCTGGCCTCGTTGAAGGCAGGCGGAATGGGCACTTACGACGTTGCAGTGCCAGGTGATTACATGGTTGCAATCATGGCTAACGAAGGCCTCCTCGACAACATCAACGATGGAGAGCTTTCAAACAAGGGTAACATCGCACAAGCGTGGGCGAACCCATCATTTGATCCTGGGCGGGTTCATTCAATTCCTTATCAATGGGGATCTACATCGTTTTCGGTAAACATTGAAGATTACGACGGCGACATAAATACAACTGACATTCTGTTCAATCCGCCTGCGGAGCTATCTGGTAAAATCAATATGCTAGACAGTCAAGGTGAGGTCATGGCACTAGCTTCTTTGCATATGGGAATACCTCAATGTTCAAATGACAGAGCTCAGCTTCAGGCGCTAAACGACATGTTGCAAAATGCTAAACAACATTGGGCATCGTTTAATTCTGATACAGCGCGTGAGGTTCTTGTATCAGGTGATGTGTCTGTTGGTATGATTTACGATGGATTTAGTGCCAAGGCGCGTGAAGATCGCCCGTCAATTACTTACGCTTTTCCCACACAAGGCTACGTAGTTTGGATGGATAATGTTGTCTTATTGAAAGATGCTCCAAATCGCGATAACGCATTGAAATTCATGGATTTCATGCTCGAACCAGAAAATATTGCGGCAGTTTCCAACTATGCTCGTTATGGTCTTGGTGTGACAGGCGCGGAAGAATTTTTGGATCCTGCATTGGCGTCACTTCCGGAAGCTAATCCACCAGCAACAGCGGGTGCTGGTGCGTTTGTTGCAGTATGTGATGAAGCAACACAAGCTGTCTATGATCAAATTTGGACAAACCTAAAGAACTAATAAACCGCGGACAGTGAAAGTGGTGGCGCTGTCGATCAGCGCCACCATCTCCATAATTTTGAGAAAAAAATGGAAACGATTTACACCGAGACCCATAATCTCCGGGATTCAAAAACAGAACTATATGGCGGTGAGCTGGTAGAACCTTTTGAACGTCCTTCAAGGGTACATTATATTCTCGATCGAGTTCGTGAAGTAAACTTAGGTGCGGTCAGTGCACCAATTGATTTTGGTCTTAACCCCATTCTTGCGGTTCATGATAAAAACTTTATCGAGTTTCTTAAATCAGCTTGGAGTGAATGGCAGACCGAAGGTTTTCAGGGCGAAGCGATGCCTACGGTATGGCCAGCTCGCCGTATGTCAAATCATATACCCAATCATATTGAGGGAAGGCTCGGGTATTATGCCTTGGCATGTGAAACAACGATTTCCAGTGGAACATGGGAAGCTGCATACGACTCCGCTCAAGTTGCACTAACCGCTGCACAAAGATTGCAAGATGGGGCACATTCAATTTTCGCATTATGCCGTCCACCTGGTCATCACGCTGCAAAAGATATGTATGGAGGATATTGTTTTATAAATAATGCAGCCGTTGCTGCTCAAAAATTATTGGATGATGGGGCTGAACGCATAGCGATACTAGATGTTGACTTTCATCACGGTAATGGCACGCAAGACATCTTTTATGAACGTAATGATGTATTATTCATTTCACTACATGGCGATCCAATGAATGCATTTCCACATTTTTTAGGACACGCCGACGAGAAAGGGATTGGTGATGGATTAGGATTCAATTCAAATTATCCAATGCCGCCAAATACAGATTTTGCAGAATGGCGCGCAGCCCTGAAATCGGCATTAGAAGACATCGCCGAATATGCCCCGGATGCATTGATCGTTTCACTCGGTGTGGATACGTTTGAAACCGACCCAATAAGCTTTTTCAAGCTGAAATCTGACGATTTTATCACCTACGGTACAGACATTGCTGAATTGAAACTACCTACACTGTTTGTAATGGAGGGTGGCTATGATATCGGTGAAATTGGGTTGAATACAGTGAATGTATTGCAGGGTTTCGAGGCAGGCACTTGAATATCATTGATGCGAAAATAACAGACTTGCGTCATGCGCTTGACAGCCAAAAAATAACCAGCCTTGAGCTGGTCAAAGCCTACATTGACCGTATTATGCGGTTCGATCGTTCTGGTCCTTGTCTAAATTCCATACCATTGCTTAATCCCAGTGCCTTGGATGAGGCTAAAGCGTCAGATGCTCGAAGAGCGAGAGGCGATTTGTTAGGACCTCTTGATGGTATTCCATACACTGCCAAAAACAGCTTTAAAGTTAAAGGAATGACAGTTGCAGCTGGATCCCCTGCATTCGCTGATTTGATTGCAACAGATGATGCATTTGCAATTGAAAAATTTCGCGCCAGCGGTGCAATTCTCTTGGGGTTGACCAATATGCCACCAATGGCGAATGGCGGAATGCAGAGGGGTTTATATGGGCGCGCTGAGTCTCCCTACAACCCCAACTTCCTCACTGCTGCATTTGCTTCCGGATCGTCAAATGGGTCTGGCACGGCAACCGCTGCGAGCTTTGCAGCGTTTGGATTGGGAGAAGAGACTTGGTCAAGTGGGCGTGCACCTGCATCTAACAATGCATTATGTGCTTACACGCCAAGTAGAGGCATTATTTCAGTACGAGGAAATTGGCCTTTGGTCCCGACCATGGATGTTGTAGTGCCGCATACGCGCTGCATGTCTGATATGCTAGAAATACTTGATGTCTTGGTTCACGATGACGATCAGTCGCGAGGGGATTTCTGGCGCCAGCAACCTTGGGTAAAGCTCCCTAAGGCGTCACAAGTTAGACCCAATTCATATACAACACTGGCCCCTGGAAGCCTTGCAGGTAAGCGTCTTGGTGTACCCGCAATGTATATAAATGCTGATGAACAGGCTGGATCGGCTAATAGTGTTGGTATTGGAGGGCCGACTGGACAGAAAATAAAAACACGAAACTCAATCATGTCCCTGTGGGAACAAGCTAAATATGCACTAAGAGTTGCTGGCGCAGAAGTCGTTGTCGTTGATTTTCCTGTGGTATCCAACTACGAGGGTGATCGTGACAATGTGCCAAACATCCAAAACCGAGGGATACTTCCCGATGAATTCTTGTATCAGGAAATTACTGATTTGTCTGTTTGGGCATGGGATGATTTTCTGAATTCCAATTCCGACCCCAAGTTAAATAGATTGTCGGATGTTGACGGAGAAAAAATTTTCCCCGCTCCTGAGGGCGCATTACCTGACAGATATACCGGTTTTGCCGACGATATTGCAGAGTATCCAGCATTTGCGCGTAGGAAACCCAATTTAGATCTTTATGATATTCCAACTTTGCCTAAAGGGCTTATGGGCCTAGAAGAAATACGCCGCATCGACCTTGAAGACTGGATGGACGAAAAGCAATTAGATGCTGTGATCTTTCCTGCTGTTGCAGATGTTGCCCCTGCCGATGCAGACCTAAATGAGACTTCAGCGGATATTGCTTGGCGTAATGGAGTTTGGGTTGCTAACGGAAACCTAGCCATCCGGCACTTAGGTATTCCGACTGTTACAGTGCCCATGGGGACTATGGATGATATTGGCATGCCAGTCGGGTTAACTTTTGCTGGACGTGCATATTCGGATAATTCACTTATCGAACTGGCTTGTGCCTTTGAGGCAACAGGCAGTTATCGATCTTTGCCTCCGAGCACATCATGATATTAGCTTTGTATCAATTGCTATCTATCGACAGAAGTATTGCAGACACATTAAAGATATTCGACCGAGCTTGCGCGAATGCTAAAGCAAATGGCGCAGATTTAGTGATATTTCCGGAAATGGCGGTTACAGGCTACAACATCGGTGCAGATCGGATTCGAAAACTTGCTGAACCGCATGATGGCGCAAT
>WTJN01000100.1 GCA_011526265.1 Candidatus Arcticimaribacter sp.
GACGGAGGCAAGCCCGTCGAGCAGTGGGTTCACCGCACGGGCCCCCAAAACAAACCTGTGTGAACCCCGTAACCCGCCGGTAGAACTACAGGTCGCGCTCTACCGGCGGGCATCGTGCGACCGCAATAAGGAGTGACTATGAAGTTAATAATGAGTGTTGGATTTATATTGATGATGGCAACGGCAAGCTATGCTGGTGTTATGATCGAGGAAATAAAGGATGTTCCGCTGCAAATTGAGCAGGCCCAAGGACTGACAGAAAGCGTGAGCATTAACGAGCCAAGCGAGCCCAAAGGCTTCCTGCAATTCATGATTATGGCATTCTTAATGCTGATCTAAACTAGCAATAATATTCCTGAAGCTTGGCTATGGCCCGAGCTTCAGGCGGGTCCTGAATTAAGTTGTAGAGCTTCACGATCCGCTGAAATCTCACAATATATTGGCAGCGAAAACTTATGTTAGGTGGCAACCATTCTGTAGGGCCACTCGCAGATTTTTCTCGATTTGTGCGTTTTTCTACTGCAAATAAATTGCGAGTGTCGTTTGCAAATTTACGTCTCTCATCAAATTTCCAAGTGTGCGCGCCTCTCTTCCAAGCATAGAACAGGGGAACAAGGTGATCGATGTCGACGTCTTTGCTTTCTGTGAAAAACTGGTCTGTGTATGGATCATACCATCGACCGCGCAGAACACGGCACTGACGATCGTTTAGCGTGAACGTTGATGTGGAAAGCTCTTGAAGGAGTTCATGCCGCGTATTTTGGCAATCCTTATCAAAGTCCGCCCAGCCACCGAAAAGGTCTCTATCGTATTTGGGGATGGTCTCGCTCCATCCTGAAGTGAAGGAGATCAAAAGGGCTGTTAGGGATGTGAGAAATATTCTTAATGACATGATCAGACAGACTAAATCCGCGTCACTTATGAGCGCGCGGATTTAGATTACCTGTGATGCATCATTAGTAAAGACTGCTGAGTTGTAAAACCTCTTCTGTTGGGCTTGGTGGAAGAACTGGGCGTAGCCTGGGATTGAGGTTTGCAAGGGTTTCTGGACTGAGCACACCGACGGATACGAGTTCTCCGCGTGTCGGATACCAAATATCACTTTGTGGCACACGTAATGTGCGGATAGCAAAACTGTAATCAACACCCGCCGCGAGATATACACCGAGCACTTCTGCGGCGACTTGCATCGCATCTTGATTAACCCAAGCTGCAAACTCAAAGGGTGTGTTCCAACCTTCATCATCTTTCCTGCGATCGTAAAAAGATTTAAGACCACTTACCGCCCACTCTGGCCGGTGGAACCCCAGTAGGGCACCTGGATTGAGCGTTCGCTTTGTGCCTGCCATGAAGATTGAAGCGCAAGAGCTTGAGCATTCTCCCGATATAACTGTTGAGACATTAAAATCTGAAAGGATGCGAGCAATTTCAACGCCAGCCTCTGCATCACCACCGTAGGAATGAAGATCAATGCGGGTCACTTCAGGATGCATGTTCAGCAAAGACCGGAAATGAGCTGCGTCAGACAATGAGACGAAACTGCGATTTAGCCCTGGCTTTTCTGTGTTGTAATAAAGGGTATCACCTTCAACGCTGAATTTTGCCTCCTCTGCAAATGTTGCGGTTGCTGCGATGCCCATGCACGCGATGAGAAAGAGTATTTTTTGTAGTTTCATGATCCTGCTCCAATTTTAAAAATTATGCCCAGTAGTAAATTCCGATAACCGTCACAGCGATTAGGGCGAGAAAGTCTGCGGTTAGAATGTCCATCGGTTCATCTCCTGTTTGTTGACCCCTGCATTGCTGGGAGAATGCAAGTTGCAGGGGGAGCATCGTTGACTGCTCTCAGGTCGCCTCGAACCTGTGATTGCCTTTTTGTAATGTTGGTTTGCAGCTGAAATGATGGACTCGTGCAGGCTTGTGAAAACTTGTGCAGTTTTTGTGCAGACGCGCTCTTGCTACTTGTGCAATGCAGTTTCTTTCGAGATGTTTGAGGAAGAGGAGTACTCAATGGCAAAGATCGTTATTGTTGATGATGAACGCGAAATTCTCGAACCGCTTCAAGACATGCTTGAAGGGGAAAACCATTCGGTGCGCGCGTTTGATGATCCACTCCGTGCACTTGATTATTTCAAGGGACAATCCGCAGATCTCGCAATTCTCGATATCAAAATGCCAGGCATGGATGGTTATGAGCTTTTGAGACAAATTCGATCATTCAAACCAGATCTGCCCATTATCTTCTTGAGCAGTAAGCAAGAGGAACAAGATCAAATTATAGGGTTCACATTGGGTGCCGATGATTTCATCGGTAAGCCCTTCAGTAAGCACCTTCTGACTTTGCGGGTGAAGAGTGTTCTACGCCGCCATGAAGTGAAGGCGATTGATCCTGAAAGGCAAATTGAGGTTGGGGCACTCAGTATTGATGTCTCGCGTCATTTGGTGAC
>WTJN01000079.1 GCA_011526265.1 Candidatus Arcticimaribacter sp.
GTGGCGGCGAGCAAAGATGGGCAGAGAGCCCAAGGCAAGTACACTCAACACACACTTTTTCCTGTGTTTTTATGCGGAGATTCCGGGGTAGAACACTGTGTCTCGAACCTGGTTAAGGAACACAGTTCTTCATCACAGCAAATAATTGAAGCTGTCGGGCAGATGAGGGATCCATTGCAATGTTACGAATGCTTGCATCATTTTGGGGGCATTGGAAAAGTTTCAAACGCATCGTCTTGCGGATTGTATCCTAATATCTCGCGCGTTTCAGTCAAATCAAGCCTTTTGAAACGATTGTTAGAGATGCCATGTGCAATAAAACTCCCCTGAATGTCTGCGTTGATAGCGCGATCGATAAGATGCACGGCGTCTTCATGACTAAGCCATGCGCTGAGATCACGCTTGGTCTCTAATGGAGGGCCGTCCTTCGGTTCAAATGCACCAATTCTTAGACTGATGCAGGTCATGTTATGTCGCGTCGCGTAATAAGAACACAGCGCTTCCCCATAGCATTTAGAAACACCATACAGATTCGCGGGAGCTACTGTTCTTGTTGATGCGATTTGTCGGTCTACTGGGTACCCTTCGATAGTTTGTGCGCTGCTTGCAAAAACGAAACGTTTGACACCTGCTTGCTTCGCAGCCTCCAATAAGTAAGTGGTTGATAGTATATTTGCTGGAAGTACCTCGGCGAACTCAGCATTAGGATCAGGGACACCCGCTAAGTGTACAATCGCATCGACTCCACTGCATAGTTCAGCAAGGCTTGTTTGTGTCGTGAGATCAGCGTGTATAAATTGATGTGGCTGTTCAACCTCGTAAGAAGGTTGGCGTACATCGGTCAGAGTAAAATTATAATGCGTTTGTCGGGCGATGAAAAATGTTTGTCCAATGCGTCCAGATGCGCCGGTTAAAAGGACCTTCTGCAAATCTGCCTCCTAATGGTTGGGAAAAGTGCCTATTACTAAGCTAGCAAAGTGTTTGATCTGCACAAACGCTTTTGTTGTTTGCAAGTATTATAGTGAGTGTGATCGGCGTATGAAGCTCACAGGTAATAGGCATGATTTCTCGGGGCTAGACACTGTGTCTCGAACCTAGTGAAAGAACACAGTCAATTGATTCATCAATTTTGATTTGTTTTGGCTAAAGATAATGATCCCTTGGCCCAGAAAATAAACATGATTGTCATCGCAATGCCAACTGCTGCATGTAAAGATTCAGGAGATGCGTAAGCCAATAATGCACCCGTTATGAGTGGTCCGCATGCTGCTCCTAAGTCCCGCCAAGCCTGCATTTTCGCAAAAAGTTGCAGTGGTCCATCGGAACCTTGCGTAGATTGGGCAATAACCGCTGGACCCAGAGAAGCAAGAGCGCCCCTAAAGATCAACATTGTTAAAGCCCCTGATATTGTGAATCCGACGGCTACAAAATAAAATCCCGTGATAGTGGCAAGGGTTGAGAGAGCAAAGACAAGGTTCGCTCCGACTTTATCAGCGATCCAACCGAATATTGGAGCGGCAATTGCTTCCCCCACATGGCGCATCGCGAGCAGTGCACTTCCCCCCATTAATGCAGCGTTTAATGAAACATCACGTACGAGGATCAAAACTATCGAAATCGCAAACACGCCGTCAACGCCATAACCTTGGGCAAAATATAACAGATCAATTGCTTTAGGACGGGTAAATGAAACTTTGTTTTTTGAACGACTAACTAGTGGATCTAATTTTGGTAACTTTAACGCAATCAAAATGGAAAGCGCTGTGGGTATACCGAGCAAAATAAATATGGTTTTTGGTCCAACGATACTTATTAACCACGCACCACAAACAAGCGCCATGATGGGGCCAATTCTTTGAATTGCCTGTCCAATACCTACGCGAGTTCCTACTCTACTTTTATACTCTGTTGCGTATGAAAGTGTAATAAGTACCAAAATACCATAAGTTACCCCCCAGAGTATTCTCGCGAATAACAATAATGTTGGTTCAGATGCGAAGCCATAAACGGTAGTAGATATAGTGGCCAAAGCCGCAGCAATAACACACATTTTTTTGACACCAAAGCGCCTAATGTTATTGGCAATTAAACCATAAGCGAAGACCCTTACAAATCTGTTTGCTGATAACATTACCCCAACCATAGGCAATGTGAGTCCAAACTCTTGAGCGTACACTGGAAGAACCGCATAGAGTAATGCATCACCAAGCAAGGCTAGAGATAGGATCGTTGATGAACCTATGATTCCGGACCAGCTTTCATCATTATTTTGTAGCATTAATGATCACTTTGACATTGGGTTTCTACAAATCGTGTCTCCAATTTGGTGCACTCAAATGTTTTTTGAATAGTCTTAAGCTTAATGATAGGGACTTTTACACTAACATCATAATTGATGCGGCTCTTGCCCACCAAATGCAAGAAACAAAACCTTCA
>WTJN01000003.1 GCA_011526265.1 Candidatus Arcticimaribacter sp.
ACTCTTCCAACGTAATCACAACCGTGGAAGCAATGTGCAGCCACATCGGACTGTTCCGAGATTATGGTTACTGCATGATTGGTCTGTGATCCAGGGGTGTGATGGTATCAGGAGCTGGTTGTGAGGTGGTTCTGATCCCTCATGGTTACCACCCCTGCCGCGCGCGTAATGGGTTTGAAATGTACTTTCTAAAAATCATGGTGGGGCCCTTGGGCAAATGGCACTTTATCCCAGCTCCTGAAGTCGAATGGATTATGGGCGAAAACTCTTGAGTATATTTATCGATAACGATCCTGCTCCGAGCACATATACATAGACATTTCTTCGTTAATTTATTGATAAAATATCATAAATTACATTTTGATTTAGTAAATTTTCAAAATTATGTTAGGAAATGCGCTGAAACTGTGACTATCGGACTGTGGATATTTAGCTGTGAATAATTATGACGAGGCCTTCAATAGCGCAAAACTAATTCCTGCGGCTCATTTATTTCTTAAGAATTGGACTGCCAGCTCTAAACAGTTTCAGAAACGTTTTAAGAAAGATTCTAAAGCGCAGCTCGATATGCCTTATGGTGATAAAAGCTCGATGAGAATGGATATATTCAGCCCTGGAGCATATGTCGAAGCAAACTTGCTATTTGTACATGGTGGTTTCTGGACGGGTTATGACAAAGGTGTTTTCTCTCACTTAGGCATGGGTCCAATTCTTAATAATGTCAGGTGCATTTTCCCTAATTTACCAAAGCCACCTGATGTTAGCCTTCCCGAAATGCGGGTTGCATTATCAGAATGCATTGCAAATATTGCCAGAAAGTATTCCGGTCCAATAATTTTGGTTGGGCATCAATCAGGTGCGCAACTGGCAGGCCAGTGCATTACCTCAGAAAACTTAAGCGATGAGCTAGCTGCAAGGATCAATCACACAGTACTTATTTCGCCGATTAGCGATTTACGCCCTATTTTCTATTCGAAATATCGAGATGAGATCGGACTAACTGAAGATTTGGCTCAGTCAGAAAGTCCACTTTTACAAGCAAAGCATAAAAATGTGAAAGTGACCATTTGGGTCGGATCTGATGAGAGGGCGATTTACATTGACCAGGCACAGCAACTTGCTACCGCTTGGAAATGTGGTTGGTTCAAGTCAAATAATAGACATCATTTTGATATCATAGAGGATCTTGAAAAACAAAACTCTAAGTTGACAACAATGGTGCTAACACATCTTCATCCCCATTGATGAAAAACGGATCCAGATTTTGCCATAGACCGTGGATATCTAGAATCCAGCGCTCATCGACTTTGAAATAAAATCTAAATGGAGAGAAGCTGATTAAGTTGCCTACCCGTAACTTTGCACCGTTTTTTAATGTATCCGTGCTACTATTGGCAAACAGTTGTGTCGCTTAATTTTGCGTCGATTAGAGTAACCAGAAGAAATATTTTTTAATCTAAATAATTGTGTTAGCCTACCGCGAAGTAATTATTTGAGGCGCCATACAACTTGTACTCCAAACTACAAAAACGGACGCATACGCTTCTACAGCCCGCCAAGTTCGGTGACTCCAAGAGTAGGTCATTCGATAATCTGCTACATGGATTGATTTTCCTCAATCTTATTGCGGTCACTTTAGATTCTGTTCCTAGTCTAAGGGCTGGATACTCGGTTTATTTTGACTATTTCGAAATATTTAGCGTCGTTGTTTTCAGTGCTGATTTTTTGGCTAGGCTCTGGACTGCACCGCTCGAATATACAAAGAAGCAAAAATCTTCATTCACGGCTCGCTTGAAATACATTCTTTCTTTTGGAGGAATAATCGATTTGCTTTCAATTTTACCATTTTATTTGCAAGCGCTCTTTCCGGGAGCTGATTTGAGAGTTCTTCGAGCATTAAGACTATTGAGAGTCTTAAAGCTTTCTTCTTATAACTCTGCACTTAATGATCTGAGCCAAGCAATACTGGAGGAACGAAAATCCTTTTATGCGGCTCTTTATATTTTCCTTGTAGTCTTCGTTGTCGCATCCTCATTGATCTACTACGCAGAACATCAAGTTCATCCAACGGCATTTAGTTCTATACCGGATGCCATGTATTGGGCGCTCATTACCCTTACGACGGTTGGTTATGGCGATATCACACCCGTCACAGCGATGGGTAAAATGATAGCTGCTTTGGCTGCAATTTCTGGTGTTATTGTGATGGCACTTTTGACCGGTATCGTAGCAACATCATTCGCGGCTCATATGAATCAGAAAAAATTGTTTTTCGAGGCGCAGGTCCGCGAAGCTTTGAAAGATGGCAAAATTGATAGCGATGAACATCGTTTTCTTGATGAACTCAGGCGGCATTTTGGAATGTCGAAACAGCAGGCTGAAAAACTGATAAAGGAAGTCCGTGATAATAATTCGTGATTAATAGTGTGCTTAAAC
>WTJN01000128.1:0-15471 GCA_011526265.1 Candidatus Arcticimaribacter sp.
TTAAAGAAAATCAAGTTTTTGTTGATGCCATCAAAGACAATATTCGTTGGTTGGGCTTCGAATGGGATCGTGAATGCTATGCTTCCGATTATTTTCAGACACTTTATGAATGGGCCGTTTTTCTTATCGAAAATGACAAAGCCTATGTAGATTCGCAAGACTCTCAAACCATTGCTGATCAAAAAGGAACACCCACACAAGCGGGGACGAATAGCCCTTATCGCACACGCACCGTTGAAGAAAACCTTCAGTTGTTTTCTGAAATGAAGGATGGTGAGCATGCTGCGGGAACTCATGTATTGCGGGCAAAAATCGATATGACGCACAGCAATATGCTATTGCGTGACCCAGTTATGTACCGCATCCTCCATCAACCTCATCATCGAACGGGATCATCTTGGTGCATCTACCCCATGTATGACTGGACCCATGGAGAGTCCGATTATATCGAGCAAGTTTCTCACTCGTTGTGTACGCTCGAGTTTGAACCCCATCGACCGCTATATGAATGGTTTTTAGCGCAGCTTCCCTCGTCAGAGATGCTGATGCCTTATCAGCGCGAGTTTGCGCGTCTGAACCTTTCTTATACGATCACCAGTAAACGCAAATTAGCAGAACTGGTGGAGAACCATCACGTTCAAGGTTGGGATGACCCCCGCATGCCCACCATCGCCGGTATGCGAAGACGTGGTTACCCACCATCCGCTTTGATTCAATTTGTGAATACTGCAGGGGTTTCTAAAAGAGAAAATGTCATTGATGTTTCCCTTCTTGAGTATTGTGTTCGCGAAGAACTTAACCGCACCACTGACCGCCTCATGGTTGTACTAAATCCGGTTAAATTGATCATTACCAACTATCCTGAGAATGCAGAAGAAATGTGTGCGGCGGTCAATAACCCCGAAGACGAAACTTCAGGAACACGTCAGTTGCCATTTACTCGTGAGTTGTATATTGAAAAAGAGGATTTCAAAGAAGAAGCCAACCGCAAATATTTTCGTCTTACGCTCGGAAAAGAGGTCCGGCTAAAGAACGCCTTTATAATTAAAGGCGAATCAGTTATTAAAGACGAAAATGGAGAAATCGTCGAAATTCATTGTACTTATGATCCCGATAGTAAGAGTGGATCGAACACAGAGGCCAGCCGACGAAAAGTAAAAGGAACGATTCATTGGGTCAGCCAAAAGCATGCGATTGATATTGAAGTGCGCAATTATGATCGCCTCTTTACCCATGAAAGTCCAGACAGTGATAAGGACAAAAGTTTCTTGGATTTTATCAACCCAGAATCTTTTTCAGTGGCACAAGCGAAAGCAGAGCCCTCCATAGCTCACCTCCAGCCAGAGACGCGTGTTCAATTCCAGCGACTGGGTTATTACGTTGTTGATCAAGGTTCGACAAAAGAAAAGATTGTTTTCAACAAAACAGTCGGTCTTCGCGATAATTGGGCAAAAAAATAAACTACTGTTTATTTTTATCGGTATCGTTTTTCTTCGATAAATTTTGTTGCTTCATCGCCTCTCCTATTTGGTTACTTGCGGTAAACGATGCGACCATATTATTCAGCATATCGCTCCCTGCCTGCGGTGAATTTGGGAGTAATATGAGGTTGGAATTCGTCTCCTCTCCAATGGATTGTAAGGTATCATAGTGTTGTGTAACAACGATCAAGGCGGAAGCTTCTTGAGAATTGATGCCGACGTTATTCAGTACATCTACCGACTCCTCGAGACCGCGTGCGATTTCACGTCGTTGATCGGCAATTCCCTGCCCTTGTAAACGCTTGCTTTCTGCTTCGGCTTTTGCTTTTTCAACAATTAAAATTCGCGCTGCGTCCCCTTCATATTGAGCGGCCACTTTTTCTCTTTCAGCCGCATTGATGCGGTTCATTGCCTCTTTCACCTGAGCATCAGGATCGATATCGGTTACCAATGCCTTGATGATATCATAACCATAATTAACCATGGCATCATTCAATTCACTTTTCACCGCAATGGCAATGTCGTCTTTCTTTTCAAAAACATCATCCAACTTCATTTTTGGCACCTCTGCACGGATCACATCAAAGACATACGAAGTGATCTGATCTTGAGGGAAATCCAGTTTATAGAATGCATCGTAAACTTTCTCAGGGAGGACTTTGTACTGTACAGAAACTTTCAGTTTCACAAAAACATCATCTTTTGTTTTTGTTTCGACAATTACATCCAGTTGTAAAATTTTTAGACTCAACCGTCCAGCAATTCGATCCACAAGGGGAATCTTAATGTGTAGACCCGGCTGTCTGATGACCAAGAATTTACCAAATCGTTCGATAATGGCAGCGGTTTGTTGTTTCACCATAAAAAGCCCAGAAACAACACCCAAGACAACAATAAAAACAATAAAAAAACTTAGCATACTCATAGGATTAATCATTTATATACTCAATAAGTCGCTCTAATCTTCCAACCGTTACATTTTTGCCCAAAACGGCAACCAATGGGATCAAGTCGGGCCCTGTTAAGTCACCCACTACAGCAAAGCGTAAAACCTGCATATATGCCCCCATGCCTAAGCCTTTTTCATTGGCTTTTTCGGCCATTAACTCCTTATAATTATTCGGTTCATCTGTGCCAACAATTTCAATCAAATCGTGTGCGACTTCCTCAATATCGAATTTTTTTAATCTCTTTCTCCCCTTTTCACTGTAGCTCTTTGGGTAGGATAAAAACACTTCCGACTCCTTTTCCAAATCGTTCAGGAGAACAAGCCGATCTTTTATAAGCGCCAAGACGAGTTCAACATCTGTATACACACGCTTTAATTGTTGAAGGTGAACAGGAAAACGATCAATTATCTCCGCCACAGACATATTGGCGAGGTGTTGCTGATTGACCCACTTCGCTTTCTCGTAGTCAAACCGTGCACCGCCTTTTTGAATATTCCCAACAGCAAATTTTTTAATCAGTTCTTCTATGCTAAAGATTTCTTTACCCTCTTCTATGCTCCATCCCAACTGTGCAATATAGTTCAAGTGTGCTTGTGGTAGAAACCCTTTCTCTTTATATCCTTCCTTACCGTCCCATGCAAGTGGAAAAACAGGGTACCCGTTTTTATCGCCATCTCTTTTACTCAACTTCCCTTTCCCTGATGGGTTCAGGATAAGAGGCAAATGCATAAATTCGGGGGCGGTCCACCCAAAGGCATCATAAATTAATTGATGAAGGGGCAACGAAGGCAGCCACTCTTCTCCACGAATGACGGTGGTAATTTCCATCAAATGATCGTCAACAACATTTGCAAAATGATAGGTAGGTAGCCCATCTGCCTTCATCAGGATTTTATCCTCAATTTCGTTGCTGTTCACTCGAATGGTACCGCGAATCTTGTCCTCAACAACAATTTCTTTATGAGGTTCTACTTTTAGCCGAATGACATATGCGCCTTCCTCCAACCTCTTCTCAACGTCTTTTTTTGTCATAGACAAACTATTGTTCAAATGGTCGCGATTTAACGCGCAGTACATGAACCGATCATTATTTATCTCTGCTGTTGATCGTAATGCATCCAATTCCTCGGGTGTGTCAAAAGCATAATAAGCTCGGTCCGAATCAATAAGTTGATTGATGAAGTTTTTATAGATCTGTCCTCTTTCACTTTGCCGATAAGGTCCATATTTACCCCCCTTATTGGGCGATTCGTCCGGGCTTAAACCACACCACGCTAAACAATTTTCAATATATTCCTCACTGCCCTCCACCTTCCTTTTTTGATCAGTATCTTCAACCCGCAGTACGAATGCACCTTGGTGTTTTTTTGCATATAGATAATTGAACAAGGCAGTTCTTAACCCCCCAATATGTAGCGGTCCTGTTGGACTTGGCGCAAAACGAACACGTACCATCTCTTTTTTGCACAAAGATAGCCTTCTTAAGACGATTATCTCTTTTTTGTTATTGTCTATATTTGTGCCGTGAAACACCGCATTTTCATTACCGATTTTCCCACGGACACGCGTTTGCAACTAAGCGACGTTGTCGGTTGGTTGGCCAATGTTCTCGATCACTATAAGGCAACAATCCATCGTTTGTCTTATACCTTTGTTTCTTCTGAACGTCTACTAACCATTAACCAGAATCATCTTGACCATCATGATCACACTGATATCATAACTTTTAGTTTTGGTACAGATCAACACATTGACGCCGACATCTATATCTGCACCGAACGATGGAAAGAAAATGCAAAAATAAACAATCAAAGTATTGAAGATGAATTACTTAGACTGTTATCGCATGGTTTTCTTCATTGTCTAGGATACAACGATAAGTCCTCAGCAGAGAAAACGGTGATGCGTACAGAAGAAAACCGTTGTATTGCTATGTTCCACGTGAAACACCACCCTTATGTTTGATCAACATTATGATGTTATTGTAGTAGGCGCTGGCCACGCCGGTGCCGAAGCTGCTGCCGCTGCTGCAAACATGGGCAGTAAGACCTTGCTTGTCACCATGAATCTGCAGAATATCGCGCAAATGTCTTGCAACCCCGCGATGGGGGGCATCGCAAAGGGTCAGATTATTTGTGAGATTGATGCATTGGGGGGATATTCTGGAATTGTTTCCGATGAATCTGCCATTCAATTTAAAATGCTTAATCGTTCAAAAGGCCCGGCCATGTGGAGTCCCCGCGTACAATCCGACCGCATGCTTTTTGCACAGAAATGGCGCGAAATGCTTGAAGCGACACCCAATGTTGATTTCTACCAAGAAATGATTACGGATCTGATCTTTGATCAGGACCGAGTCAAAGGGGTAATTACCAGCACAGGCATTCATATCTATAGCCATTCTGTTGTTCTGACCAACGGTACCTTTCTCAATGGGCTTATCCACATCGGAGAAAAAAACTTTGGTGGTGGAAGGGCTGGTGAGTCAGCCGCGACAGGACTGACAAAGTCTTTACAAGACAGAGGTTTCGTTTCTGGTCGTATGAAAACAGGGACACCCCCACGCGTTGATGGTCGTTCTTTAAATTTCGATCTGATGGAGGAACAACCGGGCGATCCTGATCCCTCAAAATTTTCTTATCTTAATAGGACCACCCCTTTGACGAGTCAGCGGTCTTGTCACATGACCTACACCTCCATTGAAGTCCACGATCTATTACGTTCTGGCTTTGATCGAAGCCCCATGTTCAATGGCGCGATCAAAAGTACAGGCCCACGCTACTGTCCCTCCATTGAAGACAAAATCAATCGTTTTGCCGACAAAAACCGTCATCAAATTTTTGTAGAACCCGAAGGGTGGAACACTATTGAATACTATATCAATGGATTTTCCACCTCTCTTCCCCAAGATGTTCAATTTAAGGCCCTGCGAAAAGTTGCCGGTTTTGAACACGTAAAATTCTTTCGTCCGGGTTACGCAATCGAATACGATTATTTCCCACCCCTTCAACTGAAACACAGTCTGGAAACTAAATTGGTCAAAGGCCTTTTCTTTGCTGGGCAGATCAACGGCACAACGGGTTATGAAGAAGCGGCCGCTCAAGGGCTCATGGCAGGGATCAATGCACATCGCTATCATATGGGCGATGCTGCGATTGTGCTTCAAAGAAGCGAAGCCTACATTGGGGTGTTGATTGATGATTTGATCACCAAAGGCACCGATGAACCCTACCGAATGTTTACCAGTCGTGCGGAGTATCGCACCCTTTTGCGTCAAGACAATGCCGACATTCGTTTGACCAGACAAAGCCATGCTTTGGGTCTTGCAAGTGACGAACGGCTATCCCTAGTGGAGAAAAAGCTGACTGCCACAGAAGAATTGTTGGGCTATTTCAATAAGACCAGTATCTCACCCGACGAGGCCAACAGTTTTCTTGCCAGTAAGAACTCAGCCCTTATCAAACAGTCCGATAAAATGACAAAGATCTTTTCTCGTCCAAAGATCACCATGCAAGACATGCTCACGGTAGACAAGGTGGCCACCTACATCAAAGAAAATAATTTTGAGCAAAGCGCCCTTGAGCAAGCAGAAGTTCAAATTAAATATGCCGGCTACATCGAAAAAGAAAGGGCCAATGCCGATAAACTGCAACGCTTGGAAAATGTGCGCATTCCATCCAATTTCGATTATCATGTGTTGGCTTCGTTATCGCATGAGGCCAAAGAGAAACTGACCCTTGTTCAACCGACAACCATTGCGCAGGCTTCCCGCATCAGCGGAATCAACCCTAGCGATATCTCTGTCCTGTTAGTCAAACTTGGCCGATAATGTTTCACGTGGAACAAAACACCCCCCCAATTCTTTTAGCACAACCCAAAGATCATCTCGTCAGCGGAGAGCGCTTTGAGTTATTTTTGGACGCCCTTGGGGAAGTGGCAAAAACACATCCGGCTCCCGAAGAAAAGGACATGGGGCACTACTATTCATCCGATGCGTATATCTCGCATGGGAATCGGAAATCGTCGCTTTTCGAATCCGTGTATGCGCTTGCGCAAAACCAAATGTTTGCACAAAAAAAGCGCTGGTTTCAAGCCACTGGCCATCGAAAAGGGCGATATTTAGATTTTGGATGTGGCAGCGGGGGAATGATCAGCTATCTGCAAACAAACGGCTGGACCGCCGAGGGCGTTGAACCCAGTACCCGAGCAAGGGCTCATGCAGGTCACCCCAAAAACATCCATCCCCATTTGGATCATGTTTTAGAAAAGAGCTTTGATGTGATTGCGCTTTGGCACGTCTTGGAACATCTGCATGATCCAGAAAAAATCGTAATAGCCCTTCGGGAAAAGCTGGACGCTGAAGGACACCTGTTTATAGCTGTTCCGAACTTTAAATCGTGGGACTCAGCGTTTTTTCACAACGAATGGGCCGCTTACGACGTCCCGCGTCATTTGTGGCATTTTTCAAATAAAGGGTTGGTTCGCCTAATCGAATCTTTAGGTTTTGTACATCAAAAAACCTTTCCCATGCTCTTGGATGCCTTTTACGTTTCCTACCTCTCCTTAAAGCATCAGCAAAAGCGATTCCCTCTATTCAGAGGATTGTTTTACGGTTTGTGGTCAAACCTTGTGGCGTTCCGGTCTGGAGAATACTCTTCGAATGTATTTGTTTTCCGGAAGAACTAGGTGCTTTCTTTTCGGTGCAGTAACCGCGTAAGCTCTAAACAGAAGTTGGCAAACAAGATTTTAGGATTTGCATTTCGTTCGATATCATTTACAGCTTTTTCACAAAGCGTTGCCAATGCCAGAGCATTACCACCGTGGATATACTGCGCAAACTTTTCAAAGGAAAAAGGAATGCTCGGTTGGAAATGAACCAAGGCGTTGGTTTGATAACTCAACAACATCGCTTGCCGAATAATGGATAGGCCAAAGAGAAAAAAAGCTTTCTGTTTTGCGCGGCCAAGGGAAGCAGCCGTATTGGTCCATTCCATTAAAGCAAAGCCAACCTCTTTTTTGATCTTGACCTGGAAAGCCAAACGCAGGCAGTCCACAAAAAGACCTTCCAGTTCACTCAAATATTTTTCGTCCGAACAGCGTTGCAATGCAATGCGTAAGTTGCCTTCGGACAAAATTGCGTTCATTTTTGCTTCTTCTTGGCTTTGCCCTTTGTCGATCATTACACCCTCCACTGCAGACAAAGACAAAGGAGGTAGTTTTACAATTTGACAGCGCGACCGAATGGTTGGGAGTAGCATACTCAGGTCATTACTGACCAGTAGGAAAAAGGTGTCTTTTGGCGGCTCTTCAATCAGCTTAAGCAGCTTGTTTGCCCCTTCGGGGCGAAGACGCTCCCCCCCCCACAACACACAAACTTTGTTCTTCCCAGCATAGGGTTTTAAGTGCATTTTTGGAATAAAACGGTTGATTTCACTCACAGGAATATTTCCCTGTTTGTTTTCTGCACCCATGATTTCTAACCAATCGGTCATGTTCCCGTATAAATGATCAGTGACAAACGTTTTCCATTCTGCCAAAAAATCATCGCAAGTAGGTTTGGATTTTACCGCGGCAGTGGTGGCAATCGGAAAGAGAAAGTGTAGATCGGGGTGACGTAGAAGATCATAAAGGTTGGGCGTCTCTCCATTTTCATACAGCAGATGAAAAGCCGTATCTAGGGCTAGAGCCAGACCGCCCCTTCCTTCTTTGTCAATAAAACATTGTGCATGTGGGACCCGGCCGTTTGTAAAATGAAAATCTATCAACGACCGCGTCTTTTCTTGCCCGTATGTAAGCGAAGAAGCCATACGCGAAGATACATTAAAGCAAATGGATTTGTAGGGTTTATATGGCCCACCTTAAAAAAGAAAAGGGCTACATTTGTCAAAATTTTATTTTATGAAAACCCTAAACCAACTGAATTTAAACGGTAAAAAAGTATTGATCCGCGTTGATTTTAATGTCCCGCTCAACGACGAAAAAAAAGTCACGGACGCTACAAGAATTCATGCGGCAAAACCAACGATCGATGCGGTACTAGCCGCTGGAGGAAGCTGCATCCTGATGTCGCACTTAGGGCGCCCAAAGGGGAATACACCTGACCTTTCTCTAGTCCACATTGTGGACGAAGTAAGTAATGTGCTTGGTAGCGCCGTGAAATTTGTAGACCAGAGCGTAGGTGAAACCGCCCAACAAGCCGCAGAATCTTTGCAACCAGGCGACGTTTTATTGTTGGAAAACCTACGTTTTCACAAAGAGGAAACATCTGGTAATGAGGAGTTTGCACAAAAATTAGCCGCCCTTGCAGACGTTTATGTCAACGATGCATTTGGTACTGCACATCGTGCTCACGCATCGACCACTATCGTGGCAAAATATTTTAAAGAAAAAGCTGTTGGACGCTTGCTAGAACAAGAGATTGCTTCCATTGACAAGGTTTTGCGCAGTGGAGAGAAACCCGTGTTGGCGATCCTGGGCGGGTCCAAAGTTTCCTCAAAAATTACCATCATTGAAAACATTCTCGATAAGGTCGACCATTTGATCATCGGTGGCGGGATGGCGTATACCTTTATCAAGGCCATGGGTGGAAAGGTAGGCAATTCCATTTGTGAAGATGATTTATTGCAGTATACCCTCGAATTGATGCAAAAAGCAAAGGATAATCAAGTGGAGATTCATTTGCCTGTAGATGTGGTTGCGACCACTGCTTTTTCGAACGATTCGGAGCGTAAAGTATTTAATGTTAATGAAATACCTGACGGATGGGAAGGTCTGGACGCAGGGCCAGCCTCGAGAGAAAAATTTGACAAAGTGGTGCAAAATTCCAAGACCATTCTATGGAACGGACCGCTCGGTGTCTTTGAGTTCTCTAACTTTTCAACCGGCACTATTGCCTTGGGGGAATCGGTGGCGGAAGCAACAAAAAACGGTGCTTTTTCACTCGTGGGAGGCGGCGACTCAGTGGCTGCTGTAAAACAGTTCGGATTTGATGACAAGGTCAGTTATGTCTCTACCGGAGGCGGAGCCATGCTCGAAAGTTTAGAAGGAAAAACACTTCCAGGGATAGCAGCATTAAAAACAACATGAAAAAAGCCTATTGTTTCTTGGGAGGATTAATCCTTTGGGTCGTGGGTTGTGCACCAAAGAAAGAGCAAGCCTATGTTCCCGATTCGAGCGGGAACATTAATCACGTAACGGTGGTGATGCCGCAAAAAAGCTGGCAGGGCGCCTTGGGGGATGCCGTTAAAAACCAAATCGCTACGGTATACGAAGGGTTACCGCTGGATGAACCCCGCTTTACACTTCGGTACATGTCCCCCAAAAATTTTACCGGTTTTGCGCGGCACGGCAGAAACATTTTGTGGTTTAAAAAAGACACCATCAATCAGTTTAGAATGGTGCAAAATCAATTTGCTCAACCACAAATTGTCGCTTTCTTTCAAGGCGAAGATGACGCCGTCATGGTAGAGTATGTCAAAACCAATGCAGATTTATTGGTGCGTAGCTTTACCGAAGCCGAACGCCAAGAAAAGATTCGGAGAATAAAAAAATCGGTGCAAAAAAAAGAGGACTTCCGCAAAAAGTTTGGGGCCTCAATGCTCTATCCATCGGCCTACACAACGGTAAAAGACACGGTAAATTTTCTTTGGATTGAAAAGCCGATCCAAAAAGGGACCATGAACATTATTGCCTATCGATTGCCCAAGAGGGCATTTTCTACTCCCACACTTTCACGAGTGATACAAATCCGAGATTCGATTGGGCAGCAATACATTCCGGGCCGGTTGCCAAAATCGCACATGATCACCGAAAAAGCATATTTGCCTTATTTCTACAAAACCAAACTCGATGAATCTCCGGCCTACATGACCAAAGGGATGTGGGAAGTCAAGAGAGATTTTATGGCGGGTCCTTTTGTGCAGTACATTGTCGCCGACCCCAACAAGAAGGATTGGTTGGTGGTAGAAGGATTTGCTTTTGCACCTTCGGTCGCCAAACGGGATTATATGTTTGAGCTCAATAGTATTCTGAGCACACTAGCCTTTGAAAAGGAGTAAAAAACTAGTCTTCTTTTTTTTCTTTTTCTTCCTCTTCTTTGGTGGCGTTTTTAAATTCTTTGATCCCACTTCCTAGGCCCCGCATGAGTTCAGGGATTTTACGTCCACCAAAAAGAAGCAGAACGATCACAAGAATAAGGATCACCTGTTGCGGACCGATGGCACCAAAAAAAACAGATAAGGCTTTCATATGAATGATTTTGGACAAATGTAAACAATATTTTAACGTCCCTAGAGGGGTCACCAAGCGAATTCCGCAAAGGATTCTATATATTTGTTTGTGATGAATCAACCCACCAGCAAACGGAAAAAAATATGGAAAAAATTGCTCAGCCGATATCGGCTCGTCATTTTGAATGAAGAGTCTTTTGAAGAGCAACTGTATTTTCGCCTCACGCGACTGAATGTCATCATTATCACTACATTTTTAGTCACCCTGTTGTTTTCCCTCACCATTGCTTTTGTTGCCTATACGCCGGTTAAAGAGTTTATTCCAGGCTATGCATCCACCAAAATGAAAAAGCAAGCCAACGAAAATGCAGACCGATTGGATGATTTGCTAATTGCCTACGAACAATCGCAACAACAAATTCGGTACTTACAGCAAATCATTACGGGCAAGATTCCCGAAGATCCCATCCCCGACAATAATCGGCTCAATGATTCCCTTCCTCGTGTACAAAGGGAGATCCCCAGTAGAAATGCCGAAGACTCTCTGCTGCGGAAGTTGGTTGAGCAAGAAGACAAGTATGCCCTCACGGCTACAACCAATAAGGTGGATTTTGTGTTGTTTCCCCCGGCAAAAGGCAACATTTCACAGCGTTTTGATCCCGCCATAAAGCACTATGCTGTTGACATTGTTTTAAATGAAAACGACCCCATCAAAGCCGCTGCAGACGGGACTGTTATTTTTGCAGAGTGGACTGCAGACACCGGCTATGTCATGATCATCAAACACCCTTATGGCCTGCTTACCTCCTACAAACACAACGCAGCACTCAGCAAAAGCCAAGGCGAAAGTGTCAAAGCCGGAGAAGTGATTGCCACGGCAGGAAATACAGGAGAACTTTCCACCGGCTATCATTTGCACTTTGAATTGTGGAGCGATGGCTATGCCATGGATCCGTTAAACTTTATTGATTTTTCCCTAGAATGAGCGTAAAACAACTGGCCGCAAAACTGTTCGCAAGATATATTGTTGCAAAAAACAAGCAGTGGATCAATCACCCAATAGCCGCGCAAGAGAAAACCCTGCAGCAATTGGTGAAAAAAGCCCAAGGCACCGCCTTTGGCAAGGATCACGATTTTGCTAAGATTACAGATTACACGACCTTTAAAGAACGCGTTCCTGTTCGTGATTACGAAGGAATCCGTCCTTACATCGAAAAAATATTGGCAGGCGAAGAAGACGTCTTGTGGCCAGGCAAACCCTTGTATCTTTCAAAAACGAGTGGAACGACCTCTGGCGCAAAATACATACCGCTGACAGAAGACTCTATGCCCACCCACATCAATGCTGCCCGCGATGCACTGTTAAATTATATCGATCAAACGGGCAACGCACAATTCTTGTCGGGCAAACAAATATTTTTACAAGGAAGCCCAAAATTGGATAAAAAGGGCACTTTAAACCTGGGACGCCTTTCAGGCATTGTTGCCCACTACGTACCGTCCTATCTCACCAAAAGCCGAATGCCGAGCTGGACAACCAATTGTATTGATGATTGGGAACAAAAAGTAGACGCAATTGTAGAGGAGACACTCCCGGAAAAAATGACTTTGATCAGTGGAATTCCTTCCTGGGTGCAAATGTATTTTGAGCGGATTCAGCAAAAGACAGGGCGCTCTGTGGGCGATGTTTTCCCCGACTTTTCCCTCTTTGTCTACGGGGGCGTTAACTTTGAGCCCTACCGCACCGTTTTCAAAAGCCTTATAGGCCGCCAAGTCGATACCATCGAACTGTTTCCAGCCTCCGAAGGGTTCTTTGCTTATCAAGACCAGCGCGACAAAGAAGGCTTGTTGTTGTTGCTCAATAACGGCATTTTCTACGAGTTTATTCCTGTAGAAGAGTTTGGCCAAGAATCCCCCACGCGACTGTCGTTGGGCGAGGTAGCATTGGGCGTCAACTATGTGCTGATTTTATCCACCACAGCCGGCTTATGGGGATACAACATTGGCGACACCGTAAAATTTGTTTCCAAAGACCCTTACCGCTTGGTGGTTACGGGTCGCGTAAAACATTTCATTTCAGCTTTTGGAGAACACGTCATCGGCAAAGAAGTTGAAACGGCCATGAAGGAGGCCACTCGAGACACGTCGATTGCCGTTCGCGAGTTTACCGTTGCCCCACAGGTCAATCCAGCGCAAGGCCTGCCCTACCACGAATGGATGATAGAGTTCGATACACCACCCACAGACATCACCGCTTTTGCCGCCCAGCTCGACCAAGCCATGGAAGCGCAAAACATTTATTATCAAGACCTCATTCAAGGGAAAGTCTTGCAGCCCCTTGTTGTTACGGCAGTGAAAAAAGATGGATTTAAGCACTACATGAAATCCATTGGAAAATTGGGAGGACAAAACAAAGTTCCCCGCTTGTCCAATGACCGTAAAATTGCCGATGCGTTGACCCAATTCAATCAGCATGAAGCATAAAACCCTTTTTGTAACGGGCGGACTCGGTTTTATTGGCGGGCACTTTGTGACTATAGTTTCCCAGCAATTTCCCGACACCACGCTTGTGGTGATTGACAAAAACACCTATGCCGCCAATCCAGAACGGATGGTGCCGGTGTTGGCCAAAGAAAATGTCTTTTGTTTTGAAGAAGACATTGTAGAGGCCGCCAAAATGGAGACATTATTTGCACGTTTTCAACCCGATGCTGTGGTTCATTTCGCTGCAGAATCACACGTGGACAACTCCATCCATGGACCTGAGGCGTTTCTACAGTCCAATGTGGTGGGGACGTTCACCCTTTTGGAAGCGGCAAGAAAGTGCTGGATGAAAGCGCCGCATCAGTGCAAAAAGGAATTTGAACACGCGCGTTTTTATCACATTTCTACCGACGAGGTTTTTGGAAGCCTAGGCGATGCTGGTGCATTTTCTGAGCAGTCAAATTACGCCCCCAATAGCCCTTACAGTGCCTCAAAGGCAGCGGCAGACCACTGGGTACGCAGTTATTATCACACCTATGGTTTGCCCACGCTCACCACTCAGTGTAGCAACAATTATGGCCCTTACCAGCATGGGGAGAAGTTGATCCCCACCATCATTCGCAATGCAGTGAACGAAACCGCCATTCCGCTCTATGGCGATGGTCAGAATGTGCGCGATTGGTTGTATGTAGAAGATCATTGCGAAGCCATCCTCATGGTGTTGTCGTCGGCTCCGGCCGGAGCAACCTATACCATAGGGGGCAATGCTACGCGAACAAACCTTGAGCTGTGTACATTGTTATTAGAGCATTTGGATCGGTTGTACCCCCGAAGCAACAACCAATCCTATACCGCGCTGATCGAGTTTGTCAACGACCGGCCGGGACACGATTATCGCTATGCGATTGATGCGAGCAAGATATGTGAAGAAAGAAAGTGGACTCCGAAAGTTACTTTGGAAAAAGGCTTGGAAAAAACCATCTTGCACTATCTAAAGGAATATACGAAAAGATGAAAGGGATTGTTTTGGCCGGCGGAAAAGGCACACGGTTACATCCGCTCACGCAAGCAGTGAGTAAACAATTGATGCCCATCTATGACAAACCCATGATCTACTATCCAATCAGCACACTGATTGCGGCAGGGATCCACGAAATCCTCATCATTTCGACTCCACAAGACCTCCCGCTTTTCGAACGCCTGCTCGGCGATGGTAGCGCTTGGGGCTGTCAATTTCAATATGTCGAACAAGCACAGCCCAACGGATTGGCAGAAGCATTGATCCTTGGAGAAGCGTTTATTGACCAGTCACCTGTCGCGTTAATTCTCGGCGACAATTTGTTCTATGGTCAAAATTTCACTCCTTTCGTACAAGCAATGCAACGGACCAAAGGAGCAGCAATCTTTGCCTATCGAGTCAACAACCCAAGCCGCTACGGTGTGGTAACATTTGATGATCAAAATAGGGGAACAAGTTTGGAGGAAAAACCAGAACAACCACGGTCGTCGTTTGCCGTCCCGGGGATCTACTTTTATGATGCAACTGCCGTCGAAAAAGCAAAAAAATTAGCGCCATCTTCTCGTGGAGAAATAGAAATTACGGACCTAAATAAAAACTATTTAAACGAGGGGAGCCTTAAGGTGAACCCACTCAGTCAAGGCGCAACGTGGTTAGACACCGGCACCATTGATTCTCTATTGGAAGCCAGTCAATTTGTTCAAGCGTTGCAATCCCGCCAAGGGGTGCTTGTGGGCTCTCCAGAACTTGCGGCCTTCCAAAGCAAGGCCATCGACAAAAATCAATTGATCGACTTGGCCGAACAATCGGGCGCTTCTGCTTATGGGCAAGCCTTGAAAAGATTTTTACACCAATGAACGTTACACCAACACCCTTGAATGATTGTTTTCTGGTTACTCCCCCATGGTATCCCGACGATCGCGGGGGCTTCATGGTCGCTTATAACGCCGAAGTCTGGACAAAGACATTCCGAGGGCATGCCTTTATTCAAGACAATTTGGTCCATTCAAAACACGGGGTCATCCGAGGAATGCACTTCCAAAAAACGCCCCATGCACAAGGCAAACTCGTCGGTGTCGTTCAAGGGCGCATCAAGGACATTGTCATTGATCTCCGCCCAGAGTCATCTACCTATTTAAAGAAATTTGAATGCGAACTTACGGCCGAGAACAAACAACAGCTTTTTGTTCCAAAAGGCTTTGCCCACGGCTATGCTGTTTTGTCCAAAGAAGCGGTTGTTCTCTACAAGGTCGACGCCCCTTATTTCCCAGAGAGCGAGGGAGGAATTGTGCCAACAGATCCCTTTTTTC
>WTJN01000128.1:15571-34028 GCA_011526265.1 Candidatus Arcticimaribacter sp.
GCCCCTTATTTCCCAGAGAGCGAGGGAGGAATTGTGCCAACAGATCCCTTTTTTCAGTTGGATTGGGGCGTACCTAAAGAAGCACAAATCATTCACCAAAGAGATTTAAATTGGCCATTGTGGAAGCAAGCATAAAACCAACAATTTTGGTTTCTGGAGCAACAGGTCAGCTGGGAAAAACATTCCAGCACTTCGCTTCGCAGTGGAAGCAGTATGACTGGGTATTTTGCCAGCGCAACGATTTTCCCTTAGACCGGCCCCAAGAAATCGCCAAAACCTTAGCGCGTATTCACCCTGCGTATTGCATCAATGCCGCAGCGTTCACTCAGGTAGATGCGGCCGAAACCGATCCTGAACTCGCTCAGCGGCTCAATGGTGATGCGGTGGCACAGTTGGTGCAATTTTGCAATGAGCAAAACAGTACACTCATCCATTTTTCCACCGATTATGTTTTTGATGGACAACAATCGCATCCCTATACCGAGGAGGACACGCCCAAACCCATCAACGCCTATGGAAAAAGTAAACTTTCCGGCGAACAAGCGGTGTTGAATCATGCCCATAAAGGATATGTTATTCGCACCTCGTGGTTGTATGCCAAAGCATTTGGCAAGAACTTTTACCGCACGATTTTGCAGAAAGCAAAAGCCGGAGAGCCGCTGCAGGTCGTCGATGACCAAATAGGGACACCCACCTCAACAGACACGCTTGTCGCTGCAGTAATGGAAATGATTCAGACGCCGTGGCCCTATGGCCTATACCATGTAGCAGATGAAGAAGTACATAGCTGGTACAGTTTTGCACAAAAGATTTTGCAGGAAGAGGGGATGACGGCGCAGATTCAGCCCACCTCAACGCCCACAGGGGCCACTCCACGGCCGCGGTTTTCGGCATTGGGCACAACAAAAAAGAGCACCTAATGCACATCGCTGTCATCGTTCCTGCACACAATGAGGCCGCATTTCTACCCGGCTTTCTCTCTTCGATTTATAACCAAACGCGCCTTCCCGACACGCTCGTGATGGTAGATGATAACTCCGAAGATCAAACCGCTCAGGTGATTGCCGAAGCGACCCAGCGTTATTCCTTTATCAAAGGGGTTTCTCATCAGTCGCACGCTCGTCACCAACCGGGAGCAAAAGTGGTGGAAGCTTTTAACGTTGGCCTTGCCCAACTCGATGCGTCGGTGGAAATTATTGTAAAGCTGGATGCAGATTTGATCTTACCGCCCAATTATTTTGCGGTGATCGAGCATATTTTTAAAACGACCCATGCGGGGATTGTTGGAGGGGTTATTGAAGAACAAAACCAGCAAGGTAAGTGGGAGGTTCGCCACCCGATGGGGCGCGATCATGTTCGTGGAGCGCTAAAGGGATACCGACGGGAGTGTCTAGAAAAAATGCAGGGCTTGCGCCAAGGGATGGGATGGGATACAGTCGACGAACACTTGGCGCGCTTTTATGGCTATACCGTTGAGGTTGTCCTCGATTTACGTGTTCGGCATTGCCGGCCTGTTGGTCAAGCCTATGCCAAGCAGGCGAGCGCCATTCAAGGCAAAGCGTTTTATCAAATGCGCTATGGGACCCTGCTGACCCTTCTTGCAGCGATAAAATACGGGTTTCATCGACGATCCTTCAATGCGGGAATGCAAGCTTTATTAGGAGCATGGCGCGCAAGAAAAGCAAAGGAGCCTTTTTTTGTCACTCCAGACCAAGGGCGATTCATTCGGCGCTGGCGCTGGCAGCAAGTAGTCAATAAAATCCAACGCACAAACAACCCCTCGGCTTTGGAGGATTAACGTATCTTTGGGCCAAAATTTTATTCATGAATATATTGATCATCGGCGGAGGCGGTAGGGAACATACATTTGCTTGGAAAATAGCGCAAAGCCCAAAGTGCAACCAGCTTTTTGTTGCCCCCGGAAATGCGGGTACAGCAGCCATTGCGACCAACTTACCCTTGGCCGTCAACGATTTTGAGGGGATCAAAACAGCCGTTATAGCACAAGCGATAGAGCTGGTGATCGTTGGCCCAGAAGATCCCTTGGTCCATGGTATTCACGATTTCTTTTTGGCCGATCAACAACTGAAAAACATTCCGGTGATTGGCCCCCAGCAATCGGCAGCAGCGTTAGAAGGCAGCAAGGAATTTGCCAAGGCATTCATGAAACGCCACAACATCCCAACGGCACAATACGCCAGTTTTACCCCCGACACCTTGGAAGAAGGCATCGCTTATCTGGCGCAAATGACCCCTCCTTACGTATTAAAAGCCGACGGCCTGGCCGCCGGGAAAGGCGTTTTAATCATTGAGGATTTGGCCGAAGCGCAGCACCAACTTAAAGCGATGTTGGTGGATCAAAAATTTGGCGCAGCCTCTTCCAAAGTGGTGATTGAAGAATTTCTAAGCGGAATAGAACTTTCATGTTTTGTTTTGACCGACGGTAAAAACCACAAAACCTTTCCCATGGCCAAAGACTATAAGCGCATTGGGGAGGGAGACACTGGGCTCAACACAGGCGGAATGGGAGCCATTTCACCCGTGCCGTTTGCCGATGAGGCTTTTCTTAAAAAAATTGACGAACAGATTGTTTTGCCCACCGTCAATGGTCTGCATAAGGATGGACTTCCCTATTGTGGGTTTATTTTCATCGGTCTGATCAAAGTGGGAGACCGTCCAATGGTGATCGAATACAATGTTCGCATGGGCGATCCAGAAACAGAAGTCGTCTTGCCCAGAATTAAGAACGATTGGGTGGAGTTGATGCAAGCCACAGCAGCAGGACGTCTCAACGAAGTTGATTTGCTTGTTGACCCAAGAAGCGCAGTAACAGTAATGTTGGTCTCAGGAGGTTACCCAGAAGCCTATGAAAAAGGCAAAGAAATACAGGGCTTACCAACCGAAAATGAAAGCATTCTTTTTCACGCCGGAACCCAATTGAAAGACGGGAAGGTGATGACCTCTGGGGGGCGCGTAATGGCCGTTACTTCGTTTGGAGAAGACTTTGGTGACGCACTCAAAACCTCGTATGCCACCATTGCAAACATTACATTTGAAGGAATGAACTACCGAAAAGATCTCGGGTTCGATCTATAGGAAAGAGTGTGCAGAAGGGTCTTTGTTTTCTTCCCCTCGGTCGTTAAAGATCTTTAACTGGTTGATCCAGTATACCATTGCAACGAAACCGATCAGTAGAAACAAAAAGTTGACACCATTGGCGAGCCACCAATTGCTCAACTCCACTTGCGTAAGGGTTTGATGGGGAACAAAAAGCAGTTCTTCAAATAACCATGCAATTCCTTCAAAAATATTTTTCATCACGTCGTTGTGTTTTTATTTACCTTGCAAAGGTAGAAAAATAGGTCTAGAAGAAAAATGACTTTCACGTCAAAAATGCTTGAAAAAACAGGAGACAAAAACACCCTGACAACCCAGAACAAAAAATGGTAGGTTTTCTTTTTCGTGCAACGGCTTGGCCCGCATATTTCATTGCCGTTATATGGCTGGCTGCAACCGTCTATATCAAATCGCAGCAGGTGCAAGGGCCATTCTCACAAACGGAATGGGGAATCGTTTTTGCACTACTTTTGTTTCAATTGTTTACCATTGATTGGGGGATCCGAAGCAACGGCTGGGTAAAAAATCGGTCGGATCATTTGTATTTTTTTCCTCTTTTATTTTTGTCTTTGCCCTGGACAATCAATGATTTATCGCTCATGTTTTTCGCTTCTTTTCTATGGTTGGCCTTTTTGCAACTCACTCGGTTTAGTCAGAAAAAAGGCGGGCAAAAACACATTTTTAACGCGAGCTTTCTCTGGCTTACAGCCGTGTTGTTTTTCCCACAAGGGATTTATTTTTTTCCAATGATATGGATTTTAATGGGTGTTTTTAAACAGTTTAAGACAGATCATTTTATTCTATCCCTATTGCCTTTTCTCGCTTTCGCCCTCCTCGAAGGCATCGCTGTTTTTTTTGAAATGCACCTTTTGCCGGCCTCTTTTTCTTCGTTTACGGGTATCTCTTTTCCATTATCATGGGGAGTTTTTGAAGGGATTTCTTTGGGGGCCCTTCTGCTCATTTGTTTTTTGAGCGGAATCAATCATTTGGCGGATCTCAATGCAAGAAGTGCTGCCTACGGCACGGGCATCAACGCATTGCTCTTGCTATTGGTGTTCAGTGTTCTTTTTGGGTCTTTTGTTGCATCGGCAAATACTCACCCCTGGGGAATTTTAGCCATTGTTGCCTCCAGCTTGTTTCCTCGGTGGATTGAAAAAATCAAACGCCCGCTTACGCGGGAAATTACAATTGCCTTTATTTTCCTCGTTTTTTTAGCCAATACGTTCGTCGACATCGTTACAATGTAATCGCCCAATCGAAGAAAAACTCGTCAAGGTTCGCTTAAAAAACAGCAATAAAAGGCCTCTAAGGCAAATCGACAAGCGATTTACACATCGTCAAAATCTACAGTAATGCTTTTCGATTGTGGGATCGCCTGGCAGGTCAGTACCAGTCCTTCTTCGATTTCGCTTTCGGTGAGTACTTGGTTGTTTTCCATCACGGCAGTCCCTTGTGTCACTTTGGCAATACAACTGCAACACACGCCTCCTTGACAAGAATAGGGGACATCAATTTTTGCTTGCAGCGCAGCCTCCAAAAGGGTTTTCTCTGGGGTGGATACGAGCTGATGTTCTTGTTGATCACAGTGAAGTCGAATGGCCACTTCTTCGCTGGATGAAACCCCTTCTTCCGATGCTTTTTTACTCGAATGAAACAATTCGAAATGAATCTGTTCCTCGGCAAAGCCCTTGTTGAGCAGCCCTTCTTTTACGGCCAAAATCATGGGTTCGGGCCCACAAAGAAAAGCCTGATCGGGTTGTTGTTTACTTTGGTTGAGGGCAAAAGCAACCACCGATGCATCGATGCGCCCAAAGAGTGCATTCTTTTCATTGCTTTGTGAAAACACCCAATGCAATTGAAAACGGTCAGGGAATGCTTCCTGAAGCGCAGAAAGCTCTTCGGCAAACATCACGTCTTGAGGAGTTTTGTTTCCATAGACCAAGCACACTCGGGTAGAGTCGTTGCGGTAAAGCGCTGTTTTGATGATAGAATACAGAGGGGTAATTCCACTTCCTGCGGCAAACAACAAGAGCGATTCATTGTTTTTTGGGCGATAGGTGAATCGTCCTTCTGGAGGGAAAACACGCAGTTGGTCACCTACTTTGAGCACCTCATTGGCAAAAGAAGAAAATTTTCCTTGAGGAACTTTTTTAATGCCCACAGCAAGGGTTTCTTCATGCGGAGCCGAACAGAGCGAGTAGGCTCGACGGACAAGGTCACCATTGATTTCTGCCTCAAGGGTGAGGTATTGACCTGCGACAAACGCAAAGTCCGCCCCTTCCGTGGGAGGGACAGTAAAATCTACAGTGACAGCATGCTCTGTGAGACGGTGGATTTGACGAACAGTCAGGAAAAAGGAAGCGCTCATTTTTTTTAGGGCTAAAATAAACATATTCTTTATCACCGTGTAACGATTTGGATCCTTCAACGACTTATTTTACAAACCGAATGTAATGAATTTGTTTCGCCTCCAGTGGAAAGCGACTTTTCGTTCCCCCCAATGGGAAGCCAAATTGTCCATCAAAATCATCATGGGCTTTTTGATTGTTTATTTTGGGGGTGCGTTTGTTTTGGGAGCAAGCGTGATCTATCCCATACTGTTTAAAACCGTATTGGATCGAGAACCCCTTGAGGTCTTCAACAGTGTCTTGTTGTATGTTTTATTTTTTGAATTGGGCGTGCGTTTTCTCCTTCAGCAATTGCCGGTAACCAATATTCAAACCCTCATTTTGCTTCCACTATCCAAAGGCCGCGTCATCCGTCATATTTTGTTCAAGAGTGTGTTTTCGTCCATCAATCTCACGCCATTGATCATCTATCTTCCCTTTGCCATTTCCATGTATCGCGATGATTATCTCTTCGATGAGGTGTTCGCTTGGTGGAGCGTTTTGCTTCTGCTGACGTTGTGTTTGAATTTTCTTACGTTCTTGGTCAACAAGAGCAATTGGTTTTTTTGGACGGCACTGGTCGTTATGGTTCTGGTTGTTCTTGGGGATTACTACGATCTGTTTTACGCGGCAAAAAAGGCCGGAGTTCTCTTTGATCTTTTGGTACAGCACCCCTCTTTTTGGTGGACGGGCATGGTGCCGTTGATCCTAACTTACGGGATCGTATTTCGCTATTTAAAGCGCCAGTTTTATTTGGACAAAGGCTTGTCTGTGAAAAAAGAGCAGGTCCGTCAAAACAGCTTTTCGTTTGTCGACAAGCTCGGACAAGATGCGTTTTTAATCAAGAACGACCTCCGCATGATTGCGCGCAACGCTCGTCCGCGGCAGGTAATGGTCATGGTGGCGTTGTTTTTGTTTTACGGCTTGATCTTTTTCACCCAAGAGATTTATCGCGACATGACTTTTGCCCTTGTTTTTGCCGCGCTTTTTGTCACCGGAGGATTTACCATGACCTTTGGCAACTATGTTCCGGCGTGGGACAGTAGTTATTATCCATTGCTGATGACGCAGAACATTTCCTACAAAGACTACCTTTTGTCCAAGTGGAATTTGATGGCTTTCATGACTTTTCTAGCGGCCATTTTGTCCACGCCCTACCTCTACTTTGGCGCCGATATTTTATTGCTCATTTGGGCCTGCTCTATCTTCACCATTGGTGTAGGGACTTGGGTCACACTGGCCGGAGGGCTGCTCAATAAAACCCCCATGAAGCTCAACGCCAAAGCCAAGGCCTTTGACAACACCCAGGCTTTTTCCATGACCCAGTTTTTGCTGGTCATCCCCAAGCTTGTCTTGCCCGTGATGTTGTACGGTATTCCTGCAGCGATATTCAATGAAGCCGCCGGAATTTTCACACTCACATCGGCCGGAATTCTGGGCATTGTTTTGCGACAAAAAATTGCTGCGTGGATCACCCGCTGGTACATTCAACAAAAATACGCCACCATAGCGGCCTTTAATCAATCCGTATGATTCAGATCAATCAAATTTCGAAAACTTACGACAATACCACCGTGTTGTCCATCGATGCGCTAAGTCTTGCCGCAGGCGAACATTTTGGACTGGTAGGAAACAATGGAGCGGGGAAGACCACCTTGTTCTCTTTATTGTTGGATTTAATCCAGCCCACAACGGGCAACATCACCAACAATGAGATCGATGTCGCCAAAAGCGAAGCCTGGAAATCCCACACAGGTGCTTTTGTCGATGAACGTTTTTTGATCGACTACCTCACTCCCGAAGAATATTTTGCTTTTGTCGCGCAACTGCGGCATGTGTCCAATGAAGAACTTTCGGCCACTTTAGCGGAGTTCGCTTCTTTTTTCAATGGCGAGGTGTTGGATCAGAACAAATACATCCGCGATTTGTCCAAGGGGAATCAGAAAAAAGTAGGTCTTGCTGCGGCGTTTATCGGCGCACCAAGCTTGGTGATTCTCGATGAGCCGTTTGCCAATTTGGACCCAAGCTCTCAAATTCGATTAAAACGTTTTTTGGCCAGCGAGGTCAATGCCGACAAAACCTTGCTGATTTCTTCCCACGATTTAAATCATGTTACGGAAGTTTGCGAACGCATTGTTCTGCTCGAAAAAGGCCGCGTACTCAAAGACATGCCCAAAACCCCGCAAACCCTTAAGGAGTTGCATGAGTATTTTTCTGAACAGTAAAGGCACTAAAACCCGCTTTTTTCAGTTATAATACAAAGGTTTTTTTTTGAAGAAGCGACATTTTATACTTGCCCTTGTTGTCGTGGGTCTTTTCCATGGGGGATGTTCTACCCAAAAAGACCGGTGGATCAACCGAGAATACCACGCGCTGAACACCAAATTCAATGTGCTGTTTAATGGAGAAGAGGCCTTGCGGATTGGGCAAGCAATTCTCTTGCAAAACTATCAAGACGACTTTCAGACGTTGATCCCCGTAGAGCCCCTGGCGTTGCCCGGCGAAAACCTGCAGTCTTCGGCAAGCATTCCCAGTTTTGCCTTGGCCGAAGAAAAGGCCGTGAAAGCCATTCAGAAACATTCCATGAACATTGGCGGCAAACAAAGAAACACGCAGATTCAAGCGGCTTACATGCTTTTGGGAAAAGCCCGATACTATGACCGCCGTTATTTTCCGGCCCTTGAAGCCTTTAATTTTTTAATGGAATCAGCCAAAGGGCAAGCCGCTTACAACGAAGCCAAGCTGTGGAGAGAAAAAACCAATCTGCGTTTGGGCAATACCGCCATTGCGCTGGAAAGCCTTCAAGCGCTAAATGAACGCTTGCCTGAGGATCACCCGTTGTCCGCCGACCTTCATGCCACCCTGACCAAAGCCTTTGTCCGATCGCAGCAGCTAGACTCTGCACTTGTTCACATCGATCACGCCGCATTGCTAGAAAAAAAGAAAGACCGCAAGGCGCGGTACAACTATATCAAAGCGCAGTTGTACGAAAAGAGCAATCGGCCAGAGGCGGCAAAACAAGCCTATGACGCCATTGTGGCGTTGAACCGAAAAGCACCCCGTATTTTTTGGATGCAAGCCAAATTGCAAAGTGCGCGACTGGAAGCCCAACAAAACAACCACAGCCCCATGGAAGCGCTAGACCGTTTGGCAAAGGCCTATGAAAACCAAGCCTATTTGCACCTTATACGTCAAGCGCAAGCACGCTATTTGAACGACCAAGATCAAGACAGTCTGGCGGTAGTCTATTACAACAAATCATTAAAAAGCCCGGTCAATACCCCGGCCATAAAAGCGGCCAATTTTCGGGAATTGGCCAATCTTTATTTCGATCAGGGGAACTACCTCTTTTCGGGCAACTACCTCGACAGCCTCTTGACGCAATTGCCCGACGGAAACGAAAAAAAACGCACTCAGCGCCAACGCAGAGGTCTCGACGATGTCATTGCTCTAGAAACCACGATCAAGACAACCGACAGTATCTTGCGGCTAACCCAAATGACGCCAGAGCAACAAATCGATTACTTGACCGAGCAAATCGAAACCAAACGCCAAAAAGAACTCGACGCCATTGCCGAAGAAAAAAAGTCGTTGTTTAATCGGAAAAACAAAACGGCTTCTAATTTTTACTTTTACAATGAGCGCTTGCTCATTGCCGGGCGTCAAGCCTTTCTCTCCACTTGGGGGAACCGACCCAATACCGATGGATGGAACCGCTTGAGCAATTTGAACAAGCAACTCACAGACTTTTCAACAACCCCCGAAGAGGCCCAATCCACGGGAGGTTTTTTTGTGGAAACACCCGAATACCTCGCCCAACAAATTCCCACCGATGCAGCCATCATTGATTCTTTGACAGACAAAAGAAGACAAGCCCGCTTGGATGTAGGCGTCCTCTACAAAGAACGATTCAACGACCCTCTTCAAGCCGAAGAGCGATTGATTGCCGTGCTGACCGATCAACCGACCCCCTTGCAAGAAGCCAGCGCATTGTACCACTGCATTCAGCTGTTTGACGCATCGTCTCCGCAACAAGCATGGGCTTTTCGCCAGCGGCTACTCAGCACCCACGCCGACTCCCCTTTTGCACAAATAATTCGCGACCCGGAAAGTTATGCCTTATCGGCAGGGGAGACCCCCGAAGGAAAATACCAAGCCCTCTATCAGGCCTATACGAATCAACAATACAAAGAGGTCATCGAGAAAGCCGAGCCGTTGAAAATTGTCACCAGTGGAACACCTCTGCGCCCAAAAATTGCACTCTTGATGGCGCAAACACAAGGAAAGATTTATGGCGAAAAAGCCTTGGCCGAAGCCTTGAAAGCACTTATCGAGGCGTATCCCAATGCCGAAGAAGCCGCCTATGCCAAAAACCTGATCGATCGCCTGAGCCAACCCCCCGCAGAAAACACCCAAGAGCAACACAAGTGGGTCTTTGTCTTTCCCTACGACCTGTCGCTAGACAGCCTTTCGTTGCAGATGGAGAACATAGGAAAAGAAATTTTAAACCGCCCCATTAAAGTCTCTCGCGATGTCTATAATCTCGAACACCAATTTATTGTCGTCCATGCGCAACAGCCCTTTCAGCAAAAGGAGAAACTACTGGCGGGGTGGCAAGAAATCCCAATGTTCATAAAAAACACAAATAATTTTGTAGTTTTGGGGTCTAATTATGGGCTTATTCAACGACAAAAAAGCTGGAAATCAGAACACGATGAAAAACAATGAACTCAACGGTCAACCAAACCGCATAGAACGCAGCACCAAAATCACCGGTGAAATTGTCTCCGAAGCAGACTTCCGCATCGACGGAACGCTCGAAGGATCAATCACCACAACCGGAAAAGTTGTCATTGGGAAAGAAGGACTTATTCAGGGCACAATTCAGTGTGCCTATGCCGATATCGAGGGGAAATTTGTCGGAAACATCGACGTCAAAGAAAGCCTCTCCCTCAAGTCGACCAGCCAGGTAGAAGGCGAGGTTGTTATTGGCAAGCTCATTGTAGAGTCCGGTGCAGTCTTCAATGCCAAATGTGCAATGAAGTCCTCCAAAGACGTTAAATCCATCGCCGGTAAACGTGAGAAAACAGCCTAAATCTTGGCTGGTATTTAGTGCATTAGCTTTTCAAATTGGCTTGATCATGTTTGCTGCCGTCCGCGCAGGCGACTATCTCGACACGGCCTATGGGCTTCAAAAACCCTATGCCACCTTATTTTTTTCGGCACTGGCTTTGGTTGCCATTATTCGCCTGATCATCCAACAAACCAAAAGATTGTAGTTCATGCAAAAACGCCCATTGTTCGCTTTTAGCCTCATCTTCTCGGCAATGGCGGTCTTTCACGCCCTATGCTTTTTCTTTTTTGGCGTGAGTTTTCAAAACACGTTTTTCTTTCCTGCTTATGCGGGGAACTATGCCATTGGATGCCTTTTGCTTTGGGGGCTTCTACGGGCGCTAAAGCACAACAGTCATTTGGTGGGATGGCTGTATTTACTGGCAAGTAGCGCCAAGTTTGGTCTGTTTTTTCTCTTGTTTTGGCCCTTGCTCAAAGCCGACGGAGAAATAACTTGGCTCGAGAAAACCACCTTCCTCATCCCCTATTTTGTCGCTTTGATTTTGGAAACCTATTTTTTGGTACAGAAATTAAACAAATTATAAGGGACAAGGTTTTTTTCCTTTTGATTAAAACTGTACATTTGCACACGAATTTTAATTCCAAATGAAGCGGTACAAATCCTCACGCATCTTCGCACAGAAAAGCTTTGTATATCTCATGCTTTTCACCGCCAGTTTTGCATTTGCAAACAACGCCGCAAGCACCAAAGAATCGGCAGAAAAAGGAGACTTAAAATCTGAAATCAAAGCGTATATTGCCCACCACTTGTTGGATTCCTACGATTTCAGTTTGTTTTCATACACCAAAGATAATGGGGAGCATGTATATGTTGGCCTTCCATTGCCCGTCATTTTGTGGGACAACGGGCTCAAGGTATTTTCTTCTTCTCAATTTCACCACGGGGAAACGCTAGCCGAAGTTGATGGCAACTACTACAAGCTCTACCACAATAAGATTTACAAAACCGATGCTGTGGGAACCATCGTCTACGACGACCAACACCATGCGACCAATGAAAAACCTCTCGACTTCTCTATCACAAAGAGCGTGGTGAGCATGTTGTTGGTGGTATTGATCATGTTCTTCTTGTTCAAAGGTTTGGCCCAGTCCTACGGACAGAACAAAGGCATTGCCACAGGGCCCGGACGCTTTTTCGAACCCATCGTTCTCTATGTGCGCGACGACATTGCCCGCCCCAATATTGGCGAGAAGAAATATAAGCAATACATGCCATTTTTGTTGACCGTGTTTTTCTTCATTTGGTTCCTCAACATTCTTGGTCTCACCCCGCTTGGCGTCAATGTTACAGGGAACATTGCGGTCACTTTTGGCCTCGCCCTTTTGACCTTCTTGATCACCAACCTTACCGGAACAAAAGACTACTGGCTACACATTTTTGACCCCTTGGGCGATTCCATGCCTTGGTTTGCAAAAATCCCCTTGTACATCATTTTAATCCCCATCGAAGTTTTGGGAATCTTCATCAAGCCATTTTCACTGTTGATTCGTTTGTATGCCAACATGCAAGCGGGCCACATTGTATTGATGAGTTTGATTGGCCTCATGTTTATATTTAAAAGTTGGATTGGAAGTCCCCTCTCGTTTGGGTTGGCTTTCGCGATCTCGTTGATTGAAATTCTTGTGGCCTTGCTACAAGCCTATATATTTACGATGCTCTCTGCACTATACTTTGGCTTTGCGGCCGAAGAGCACGAGCATCACTAAACCCAAACATCTTGCAATAATGCGAGGTGCGAATGATTGTTTAATTTAAATCAAACACTATGGAAATTCCAGTAATGGTAGGAGCAGGACTTGTTGTAATCGGTGTAGGGATTGGGATCGGTCGTATCGGTGGATCTGCAATGGACGCGATTGCTCGTCAGCCTGAGGCTTACGGAAAAATTCAAACAGCGATGTTGATCGCCGCTGCATTGATTGAAGGAATTGGTTTCGCTGCTTTGTTTGCAGTTTAATCGACCACCACAATAAAGCTGCACGCGGTTGGCGGCAGCTTTATTTTTCAACTTTGAAAAAAAAACAACATGGAAAAACTCATTGAAGAATTCTCGTTTGGCCTCTTTTTTTGGCAAACACTTTTGTTTGTAGGCCTTTTATTGCTTTTAGCAAAATACGCATGGCGTCCCATTTTGGAGGCTGTTGAAGAGCGAGAAAACACCATCAAAGATTCGTTAGAAGCGGCCGAAAAAGCCAAGGCCGACATGGAAGCCGTGCAGGCCGACAACAAGCGAATCCTTAAAGAAGCCCGCGCAGAGCGCGACGCCCTCTTGGCCGACGCCAAGAAAGCGAGCACACAAATGATCAATGATGCGAAAGAAGCCGCTCAAGTGGAGGCCGAAAAAATTGCTGCTGCTGCACAAGAAGCCATTCAGCAAGAAAAAAATGCCGCCATCAACGACCTGAAAAATCAGGTAGCCAGCTTGTCCATCGACATTGCTCAAAAAGTCGTTCAAGGCGAACTCGCCGACGCCAAAAAGCAAGAAGCATTGGTCGAAAAACTCATCAAAGAAATCGAGATAAAATAAGGGATGAAAAATACGCGCGCCGCATTACGTTACGCCAAAGCCCTCTTGAGCTTATCGGTTGAAAACAAACAAACACACCTCGCAGAGCAAGACATGCAAGCAGTGGTTGACCTGTTTGCGGCCACCCAAGAGCTCACGCCTTTTCTAGAAAACCCAACAATCACCAACGCCGTGAAAGAAAGCACCTTGTTGAAATTGTTCCCCAAGGCAGCACCCATCACGCAGCAATTGATTCAACTGTTGAGCCAAAACAACCGCATCGATCTTTTGGATGAGGTTGCGGCGTCCTATTTGCAATTGTTGAGCGTTCAAAAAGGCGAAGCCACCGCCACCGTAACCACCGCTGTGGCCTTGACCCCTGCACTCGAAAAAACGGTGCTCGAAAAAGCAACCTCCCTCTCCGCGGCAAAATTGACCTTGGTCAACCGCGTCGATCCTTCCATCATCGGAGGGTTTATTCTACGCATTGGCGATCTTCAATACAACGCCAGCGTTGCCCATCAATTGGAGCAAATGAAAAGAGAACTTACACAAACGAATTATAGCGCATAAAGAAAGAACTATGGCAGCAATCAAACCCGCTGAAGTATCAGCAATATTAAAAGACCAATTGGCCGGCATCAATACCGCCGCCACACTCGATGAAGTTGGAACCGTTCTCGAAGTCGGAGACGGAATTGCCCGCGTCTATGGACTGGCCAATGCTCAGTACGGAGAATTGGTACGCTTTGACTCTGGCCTTGAAGGCATGGTCTTGAACCTTGAAGAAGACAACGTAGGGGTCGTTTTGCTCGGCCCATCAAAAAGCATTAAAGAAGGCGATACGGTCAAACGCACCGACACCATTGCATCGATCAACGTTGGCGACGGCATTGTTGGTCGTGTTGTAGACACCCTTGGAAATCCCATCGACGGAAAAGGAGAGATTGAGGGCGAATTGTATGAAATGCCTCTGGAGCGCAAAGCGCCTGGGGTAATCTATCGCCAGCCAGTAAACGAGCCACTACAGACGGGAATCAAGTCCATCGACGCCATGATCCCTGTCGGTCGCGGACAACGAGAATTGGTCATTGGTGACCGTCAGACCGGGAAAACAACGGTTTGTATCGACACCATCCTCAACCAAAAAGAATTTTACGACGCGGGAGAGCCGGTCTACTGTATCTATGTGGCCGTCGGACAAAAAGCTTCTACCGTGGCGGGGATTGCCAAAATTTTAGAAGACAAAGGCGCTTTGGCCTACACCACCATTGTTGCGGCCAACGCTTCCGACCCTGCACCCATGCAGGTCTACGCACCCATGGCCGGAGCAGCCATCGGGGAATACTTCCGCGATACCGGTCGCCCAGCACTCATCATCTATGATGATTTGTCCAAACAAGCGGTTGCCTACCGTGAGGTTTCCCTCTTGCTTCGTCGTCCTCCAGGACGTGAGGCCTACCCCGGTGATGTATTCTACTTGCACTCTCGCTTGCTAGAACGCGCTGCTAAGGTCATCGCCGACGACGATATTGCCAAGGGCATGAACGACCTTCCTGCTTCGCTAAAAGACAAAGTCAAAGGAGGTGGATCATTAACTGCACTCCCCATTATTGAAACACAAGCCGGAGACGTCTCTGCTTATATCCCAACCAACGTAATCTCCATTACCGACGGACAAATTTTCTTGGAGTCGGACCTCTTCAACTCCGGGGTACGCCCAGCGATCAACGTGGGGATCTCTGTATCGCGCGTAGGGGGATCTGCACAGATCAAGTCCATGAAAAAAGTTTCGGGAACACTAAAACTTGACCAAGCCCAGTTCCGCGAATTGGAGGCCTTTGCCAAGTTTGGTTCCGACCTGGATGCAGCGACCTTGAATGTGATTGAAAAAGGAAAACGCAACGTGGAAATCCTTAAGCAAGCACAAAACGACCCCTACACGGTCGAAGACCAAACAGCGATCATCTATGCCGGATCAAAAAACTTGTTGCGCAAGGTGCCGGTCGATCAAGTCAAAGCCTTCGAAAAAGCGTACTTGGAAGAACTCAACACCAATCACCGCGACGTGTTGGACACCATCAAAGCAGGGAAGCTCACCGACGAAGTTCTCGACACGCTCAACGCTGTGGCCAAAAGCACCTCAGCACAATTTGAATAAATCGCTATGGCGAACTTAAAAGAAATACGCAATCGGATTGCCTCGGTCTCCTCGACCATGCAGATCACCTCGGCCATGAAAATGGTATCGGCGGCCAAACTCAAAAAGGCCCAAGACGCCATTACTGCCATGCGACCGTATTCCGATAAGTTGACAGAATTGATCCAAAACCTTTCAGGCGCGATTGATGGGGACACCCCCAACCCCTATACCCAACAGCGCCCAGAAAAAAATGTGTTGCTCATTGCCATCACCTCCAACCGAGGTCTTTGCGGCGGGTTCAATGCCAACATCATCAAAGCGGTCGACCAGTATGTGGCCACACACACCGATCAAACCGTATCCTTGCTCACCTTGGGCAAAAAAGGAGACGATATCTTGGCCAAAAAACACTCGGTCACGGACAATAACAACGCCATTTTTGACGACCTCACTTTTGCCAACGCCAGCGCCATTGCCGAACAAAGCATGGCCGCTTTTGCAGAAAAGAAGTTCGATAAAGTCTTGGTCGTGTACAACCGTTTCAAAAACGCAGCCACACAAATTGTCACCACCGAAACCTTGTTGCCCATTGTGGCGCAAAACGACCAAGCCTCCAGCAGTGTCGACTATATCTTTGAACCCACTCAGGAAGAGATCGTCAACGAACTCTTGCCCAAAAGCATCAAGATGCAATTGTTCAAAGCTTTGCGCGATTCTTTTGCCAGTGAGCACGGTGCACGGATGACCGCCATGCACAAAGCCACCGACAACGCCACAGAACTTCGCAATCAGCTAAAACTCACCTACAACAAAGCGCGACAAGCGGCCATTACCAACGAAATCCTCGAAATCGTTGGCGGGGCAGAAGCGCTCAACAACTAGTACCCTTTTAGATTATCATTTGATCGAAGCCCCTTCTTGGGGCTTTTTTTATCTTTGACGCAGAACACACCAAGTGTTTGTTTCAGAAAAGGAATCGATCTTTATTCTCCGCGCCATGGCTACCGTTCGTCTTACCGCCACCATTTCCTTGCTGCCGCCGCGGCAAGGCGGCTACCACTATTTGCGGGTGGAAAGACACATCCCAGAACAATGGCCCAAAAAAAATAAAACCCGCTTGCAGTGCACCATCAATGGTTACACCTTCCCTTGCGGGCTCAACCACTTGGGCGATGGGGATTATTTCATCATTCTGGGAAAAGAAAAAATGAAACACACCAAGACCGATTTGGGCGACACCGTACAACTCACCCTGGTGGAAGACCCCAACCCCTTGGGGGTAGAAGAACCCGAGCTATTGCAAGTGTATTTGGACCAAGACCCCTGGGCAAAAAAGAAATACAATCAACTGACCGACGGCAAAAAACGCGCCTTGATTTTTAGTCTTCAAAAGACCAAAAACATGGATTTACACGTCCAGAAAATACGTACCTTTCTTCAACAAAATAATTGACTGTGTTCGATCAACCGTTGGTATTTGTTGTGCTGTTGGGCGGGGGCATATTTGCGCTCGCTGGGGCCATTCAACGCCGTTTCCCCCCCAAAAAAATCAATCATTTCTATGGGTACCGCACCGCGCGCTCGATGAACAACCAAACCGCATGGGACTTTGCCCAACGCTATTCGGCCCAGAAAATGATGCGCCTAGGGCTTGGGATGGTGGCCTTTGCCTTGCTCGTTGGCCTGGCCGACCTCGAATGGCCACAACCTTGGGGCGTGTGGATCGGCATCGTTATCATTGTGGTGGCGCCCTTGCTGATGTTGCTGCAGGTTGAAAACGAACTCAAAAAACGCTTCCCCAAAGAGTAATGCACTTTGCGCAATCACATCACTTTGGGCCGGTGCAAAGCCTGCAAATGGGCGTGGGCTATTTTGCGCCTCCCCCGGTGAAGGTACACGCCTTTTTGGTCGACGGTTTGCTCATCGACACCGGGCCGCCCAAACTCGAAAAAGAATTGCTGGCCTGGCTCGAAGACAAACCCTTCCAGCAAGCGTTCATCACCCACCACCACGAAGACCATTCCGGCAATGTCAACGGGCTACACCGCCGCTTTCAACGGCCCATCTACGGGTCGGCAGCGTGCAGCAGACTGGCGCAAGGGCAGGTGCGCACCAGCATTCCTCAATTGATTTACTGGGGCCGACCGCGCTACACCAACAAGGTTCAACCCTATACGCAAAACCTGCTGCACACCGAACACCACCAGTTTCAGCTCATCCCCATCCCCGGGCATGCCGACGACCAAGTCGCGCTGTTCGAACCCCAACAGGGGTGGCTCTTCTCCGCCGATGCCTTCGTCCACCCCTACATCAAATACTACATGCGCTACGAAAGCATGCAGCAACAAATCAACTCTCTCCAAAAATTGATTGCCCTCGATTTTGAGCAGCTCTTCTGCTGCCACACTCCCCTGATGAAAGGCGGGAAAAAACAACTTCAACAAAAACTCGCCTACCTCCAAAACTACTACGCGCAGGTGGTGCATTGGCACCACAAGGGCTGTTCTCCCCGAGAAATCATGGCGCAAATGCAGCAGAAAGAACGCTGGGGACAATACCTCCTTTCTGGCGGCTACATGGCCGCCATCAACATGGTCAATGCCGTGTTGCGCGATGAGCAGTTGACTAGAAAAGCCAACGCATAGGCTCTTGTCCCCACAGCCAAAGGCGGAGCACTCGCCCAAATTCGCTTAAAAACGCCGCCGACAACCCTGTCGTTTATCGATAAAAACAAACCGTTGACCGAGGCGCCACCCTGTTGTTTTACCAGCTATGAACTCATCCCTACCATTTAATGCAGGCGAGGCCCTCCCCTGCGGGAATTCCCTTAGCTTTAAACCTCAACATCAAAGAACCACCCAATGATCATGAAATCGCTCGCACCTTCGTTTGTCTTGTTTTTCTTCCTTTGCACCCTGGGCATTTTCACGCCAGCCTTTGCACAGGACCCTTCGGCCCAGTTGGACCTGAACAGCACCACCAAAGGCCTGTTGCCGCCGCGGATGACCGCCACCCAGCGGGACGCCATCAATAGCCCCGCCAAGGGCTTGATGGTTTATAACACTACCGACAAAAACCTGAACGTCTACACCTGCAGCCAGTGGGATACAGTGGGCGCCGGCAACGCCCCCGTTGCAGGGGCCGTCTACGACGCCGAGGGCTTGCCCTAC
>WTJN01000091.1 GCA_011526265.1 Candidatus Arcticimaribacter sp.
CCAGCATAGCATTTTTGTGTTTAATAGGGAGACTAAAATGAAATTTGTTACATCAATTTCGACACTAACAGCCGTGCTAATTGCGTCGGTAGCAAATGCAGATGGTCATTGTGCTGATGGCAAGACGCTGAATGATGGAAAATTGACGATCGCAACTGGTAACCCAGCATATTACCCATGGGTGATGGATGATAGCCCAGAAAGCGGTCAAGGTTTTGAAGCGGCAGTTGCTTATGCGGTAGCAAATGCGATGGGGTTTGAAAACGATGATGTAGTTTGGGTGCGTTCGTCATTTGATGAAGCTATTCAGCCAGGGCCCAAAAATTTCGATATGAATATGCAGCAATACTCTATCACTGCAGAGCGTGATGAAGTTGTGGATTTCTCTGATCCTTATTACACGGCGCCAATGGCAGTTCTAGTTTCACCGGGTGCAACCGATACGAACCCAACAATGGAAAGCCTAAAGGGCTTAAAATGGGGCGCGGTTGGTTCCACGACCGCTGTCGCAAAACTACAGAATGTGATTAAACCTGAACAAGAATTACTTCTGTATGGTGATAACGCAGACGTAAATGCTGCAATGAGCGCCAATCAGATAGATGCTGCATTGTTTGATCTTCCGACGGCGTTGTTTCTGAGTGCCGTAATGATCGAAGGTTCAAAAGTAATTGGCCAATTTGCCGCGGATGAGAGTGATAATCCAGATAATTTTGGTATGCTTATGGAAGATGGAAATCCTTTGAAAGCCTGTGTTGATGAAGCTTTGGCTGAATTAAAAGGCAATGGCGCGCTTGCTGCAATAGAGGCAACATGGTTGCAGGATACAACAGGTGTACCTCTCATCAAATAACTGAGAATTGCTTTCATGGCGAAGTCTCGTCGTTCAGAATATGATGCAGCGCAAAAGCGCCGCTCAATAGCCATTGCATCAGCAAGTACCATTTTTGTGGTGCTTGCACTCATTATTTTTGTACCAATGACGCCGGGCTGGGAAAAAGTGCAGAAGAGCTTTTTTAATGCAGCTGTACTTTACAAGTCTTTCCCTAAATTACTGGATGCGTTCAAAGTCAATGTCATGATATTTGCTTGGTCCGCGCCTGCAATCGCGGTTCTTGGATTACTGGTAGCTCTTGCGAGGAGCGTGCATTCCCCAGCATTGTTTCCTCTGAAAGTATTTAGTGCAATTTTCACAGACGTTTTTCGTGGTGTACCTGTTATTCTTACTGTTTATTTGATTGGGTTTGGAATACCTGGGCTAGGACTGCCACGCCCTTGGAACTCTCCTTATATCTGGGGAACTGTGGCTTTAGTTCTGACATATTCAGCCTATGTAGCCGAAATTTTTAGATCTGGCATTGAAAGTGTGCATAAGAGCCAGCGGGCTGCTGCGTTATCTCTTGGTCTGACCGAGCAACAAGCCATGCGTGATGTTATACTTCCCCAAGCCGTGCGTAACGTGATGCCCAGCCAAATGAATATGTTAATTGCGCTCCAGAAAGATGTTTCGTTACTTAGTTTTATTGGTCCAGTCGAAATATTTAGACAAGCTGGAGTGTTTAAGTCACTACTCGCCAATTTTACCCCGTATGTTGGAGCCGCCATAATTTTCTTGGCGATAACAGTGCCGGCAACGCGATATGCAGACTATTTGATGGCGCGCCAAAACAGAGAGCGTCAGTGATGTATAAACTGCAACTCAACAATGTTAAAAAAACTTTTGGCGAAAATACCATTTGTGATGGGATTAATATTAGCGCCAGGTCGGGAGAATTAGTTTGTCTGATAGGAGCCTCGGGAGCGGGTAAATCAACTTTACTGCGATGTATTAATCTGCTGGAAACAATAGACGATGGTGAAATAATTCTTGATGGCCAAGATATTGCTGAACCGGGTTTAGACCCTCAGCCTATCCGAGCAAAGGTAGGTATTGTATTTCAAAGTTATAATCTTTTCCCACACATGAACGCTATATCAAATGTCATGCTGGCGCCTCGACGAGTTCATAAAAAAACTCATGCTCGATTATTAGAAGAGGTTACAGGTTTATTTGAGCGGTTTGGCTTGAAGGATCAAATGTATAAGTACCCCGATCAACTCTCGGGTGGGCAACAGCAGCGTGTTGCAATTGTTCGTGCTTTAGCCATGAAGCCCGAAGTTATGCTTCTCGATGAAATCACTTCAGCCTTAGACCCGCAATTAGTGGGTGAGGTGCTGGAAGTTCTTTTCACATTAAAAGATGAAGGCATGACGATTTTAATGGCAACGCACGAGATGAACTTTGCAAAAAAAGCTGCGGACAAAATTTGTTTCTTGAAAAATGGACGAGTGCTGGAAGAGGGAACTCCTGATAAGATTTTTGGATCCGATGCCACAGAGGAAACAAAAAGCTTTTTGAGTAGTTTTTAATTCAATGTTGG
>WTJN01000136.1 GCA_011526265.1 Candidatus Arcticimaribacter sp.
GGAGGAGACATTTCACTCATTGAAATTGAAGAGGACCGAATAGTCAAGGTACAATTACACGGTGCCTGTGCCGGTTGTTCTGTCAATCAGATGACCTTAAAATCTGGTGTTGAAATGACGATTAAAAAACACGCCCCACAGATAGAAGAAGTTGTCAATATCCAGCCCTAAACATTGAAGCAAGACATTACCATTCATTTAACGGATCGCGAGGGAGTAACCCACACTATAGAAGCGCCTACGGACATGGCCATGAATTTGATGGAGGTCTTAAAGAGTTATGAATTCCCAGTTGAAGGGACCTGCGGCGGGATGGCCCTTTGCGCATCATGTCAGTGTTATATCACTTCCGACCATGCTTTAAATCAGCCTTCTGAGGAGGAAGAAGCCATGTTGGCAGAAGCCTTTCATGTGGAAGACAACAGCCGGTTGGGATGCCAACTCCCCATCACTGAAAATTTAGATGGCCTTTGTGTGACCATTGCTCCGGATGAGGACGCTTAGTCATCCCGCAACTTTTGTATATTTACCACTATCAAATTGAAAACAATGAAAAAAATACTCGTTGCTTTTTTAGCAGTCATGGCCGTCGCGTGTAAGAATACACCGACAGAAACTCCTTCAACTACCGTTCAGTCCCTGACCCCCATTACAGATGATGATATGGCCAAAGGGATATTATATGAGGTTAATATTCGTCAATTTACCAACGAAGGAACTTTTGCTGCTTTCGAAAAAGAGCTGCCCAAGGTAAAAGCATTGGGGGTAAATATTTTATGGTTGATGCCCACCTATCCGATTTCAACGACAAAAAGTAAAGGCCCTTTGGGAAGCTACTACGCTGTTTCCGACTACAAAGGTGTGAATCCCGAATACGGTACTTTGGAAGATTTACGCCAACTCGTCAACTCCGCCCACGCATTAGGGATGTATGTGATTTTTGATTGGGTTCCGGGGCACACCGGTTGGGACCATGTTTGGATCAAGGAGCATCCTGAGTTTTATCTCAAAAACCAAGCAGGGGAAATTATCGATCCAATTGACCCCAGAACAGGTGAGTCATTCGGATGGACTGATGTGGCCGATTTAGACTATGACCAACCTGCCATGCGTTCCGCAATGAAGGAAGCCATGCTTTATTGGATCAAAGAATTGGACATCGATGGATATCGTGTTGATCAAGCCTATGCTGTTCCAATGGATTTTTATGAAGATGTTTTTTCCGCCATGCGCGCACTCAAACCTGTTTTTTTATTGGGAGAGACAGACGCGAATCATCCGGGCGGACACGAACACCTCAAAAATTTCAATGCATCCTATGATTTCCCCGGTCATCATTTGACAAAGGATGTGGTAAAGGGCCATAAAAATGTAAAAGACTATTATGCCCATCGAAAAGATTTCCTTTTGGCTCACGACCCTCAGCACTATTTGCTCAATTTTGTGAGTTCCCACGACGAAAATGCTTGGTCTGGCACTGTCGACGAGTTGTACGGCGATGCAGCACATACCTTCATGGCTTTGAATTATGTCGCCCCGGGCATGCCTTTTCTTTATAGCGGGGTAGAGTATGACTTAAACAAGCGTCTTTTGTTTTTTGAAAAAGACAGTTTCCCTCGTGTTGCAGGTGACACCTACCAGTTGCTAAAAAAATTGGGAGACCTAAAAACCACGCATGCGGCGCTGAATGCTGGAAGTGAAGCCGGTGCATTTACACCGATTAAGACTTCCCTTGAGGAGAAAGTTTTGGCATTTGAACGTACCAAACTCGGCGATACGATTGTCTTTATTGCCAACATGTCTAAAGACCACATTGGTTTTACCTCTCCATACAACGGGATGTTCAAACGGTTTGAAGACAATCGAAGCAAACGTTTGTCTTCATCCTATGAGTATCGAATGAAGCCATGGGAATTTTGGATATTAAAAAAATAAATCCATGCAAAAAACCATTGTACTCATGCTCGCTTTTTGTTCTTTAGGGGCATGCACGTCCTCATTGAAAAAACCTATTGTTATTGGTCATCGAGGAGCCAAAGGACATGCAGCGGAAAATACACTTCCTTCTGTTCGTGAAGCGCTGGCCCTAGGCGTAGACGCCATAGAAATAGATGTGTTCCGTTGTGCGACTGGAGAATTGGTAGTTTTTCATGATAAAACCCTCGAAAAACTGACCAACGCCACGGGGGCCATAGAACAACTACCCCTCGACAGTATCCAGAAAATTACTGTGTTGGGGCAAGCCCCGATCCCCACTTTAGAAGAGGTATTGGACGAAATCAACGGCCGTGTTGTTTTGAATATTGAATTAAAAGGAAGTCAAACAGCCCTCCCCACACATGCCCTTTTGCAACGCTATTTTGAGCGTGAGACCCTTACTCCAAACGATATTTTGATCTCGAGTTTTGATTGGGAAGAGCTAAAGATTTTTTTTCAAAACAACACCAAAGTACCCATTGCTGTCCTCACCGAAGATGACCCCTTGGATGCACTTCCCATCGCTCAACAGCTGAAGGCTGTGGCGATCAATCCCGATTATCGGACGCTGAATAAAAACAATGTCAAAAAAATCCAGGCCGCTGGATACAAGATATATCCATGGACGGTCAATGCACCGGCCGATATTGAAAAACTGAAATCTCTTGGTGTAGACGGGATCATTACCGACTATCCCGAACGCGTTTTCCCCTAAAAGCATAAACCCTCCTATTGCTAGGAGGGAATGAGGCTGGATTCATATACCCCACTTTCGTCTGTAGAAGATTAGACGAACCAGAATCCAGCTTTGCAGTCATGCTGTGTAATCTTGAGCGCCTTAAAATAATAGTATAGGGAGTGTAGTTGTATCAGGGCTGTTTAGCGAAAGTTACAAAAAAAATTAAATCTCAAAAATTCCGCTAAAATTTCTGTAAATGAAAGTCTTATCTTTACCGCATGAGCGAAGAAAAAGAATTCATTGCCCCCGAAATTTCGACACAAAACGGTGAAGTTATTTGGGAGGCCCCTTCCAACATTGCCTTGGTGAAATATTGGGGAAAATACGGCACCCAACTGCCGTGTAATCCCTCCATAAGTTTTACGTTATCGGCCTGTAAAACCACGACAAAAGTGCTTTATTCCCCACGCACTAAAATGGATTCACCTTATTCTTTTGATTTTTTATTCGAAGGAAAACCAGCGCCAAGCTTTCATCCAAAAATCGCGTCTTTTTTGACGAAAATCACCCCTTTTTGTCCTTACGTAAAGACCCATCATTTTTCCATACAGTCCCAAAATTCTTTTCCACACAGCAGCGGGATTGCTTCTTCTGCTGCAAGCATGGCGGCTTTGGCTTTGTGCCTGTTGTCCATCGAGCGACAGGCCCGTCCCACGATTGATTCCGCTTCGTTTTTTAAAAAAGCCTCTTTTCTAGCCCGCTTAGGCTCGGGAAGTGCCGCCAGAAGTGTCGAAGGGCCGGTGGTGTCTTGGGGAGCCTCCAGCACCATTGCAGGAACTTCCTTGCTTTTTGGAACTAGAATGCGCGAAAATCTCCATCCAGTCTTTCACGATTATCAAGACACGATCCTTATTATTGACAAAGGCCAAAAACAAGTCAGCAGCACCCTTGGACATCAATTAATGGAAAAACATCCCTATGCAGATGTGCGCTTCAAACAAGCTGAAGATCATTTTGGTCAACTTTACACAGTAATGCATTCGGGCGACCTCGATGCATTTGTTCCTTTGGTAGAAAAAGAAGCGTTGACCCTCCATGCCCTGATGATGGCGTCCGATCCCTATTTTATTTTGATGCAGCCCAATACCCTGGCCGTTATTCAAAAAGTGTGGGCATTTCGTGCCGAAACCAAAATTCCTTTGTGCTTCACCCTCGATGCAGGGGCCAATGTTCACCTTCTTTTTCCAAAAAGTGATGCCCAAAAAGTGAAAGCCTTCATACAAGAGGAACTCATTCACTACTGTCAAAACAATCACTACATTGAAGATCAGGTTGGTAATGGCCCAAAAAAGCTATAACTTTACACCGCTATGAAAGGTCCTTTATTTTACGCCAAAATTCTTCTTTTTGGAGAATACGGAATCATCAAAGACTCTAAGGGTCTCTCCATTCCATACAATTTTTACCGCGGAGCCCTCCGTTTGCATGCCGACGAAACAACCTTGGATTCGCACAAAAAGTTGGTGGAGTTTTGTGCTTATTTAAAAACATTATCTCCCGCGTTGGTGAAGTTTAATTGGGAAGAGTTACAGGCCGATCTCGATCAAAAAATGTATTTTGAAAGCAGTATACCACAGGGTTATGGCGTGGGAAGCAGTGGTGCTCTGGTTGCTGCGCTTTATGATCAATACGCCACGGATAAAATTACAGTACTCGAAAACCTCACCAAAGAAAAACTCCAGCACTTGAAGAAAATTTTTGCCCAGATGGAGTCTTTTTTCCATGGACAATCCTCCGGTCTCGATCCGCTGAATAGTTACTTGAGCCTCCCTATTTTAATTCATTCAAAGGACCGTATTGAACCCACAGGTCTTCCCTCGCAAAACCCTCAAGGAAAAGGAGCAGTATTTCTTCTCGATAGTGGTATTGTGGGTGAAACCGCCCCGATGGTGAATATTTTCATGCAAAATATGGAGAATGAAAGTTTTCGCCTGATGATGAAAGAGCAATTCATTACGCATACCAATCAATGTGTCGATGCTTTTCTAAAAGGGAATGTAAAATCATTGTTTTCAAACACCAAGGCGCTTTCACGATTGGTGCTCCAAAATTTTAAACCCATGATTCCCGGCGAATTTCATACTTTATGGAAAAAAGGCCTTGAAACCAATGACTATTATCTTAAGCTTTGTGGCTCTGGTGGCGGGGGATATATACTAGGGTTTACCCAAGATTTTGAGAAGGCGCAACAAGCCTTGTCAGGGCATAAGTTAGAGATCGTATATAATTTTTAGGTCATCATGCGCCCTGCCTCTGCATCGCCTGTTTCTTCCTTTTTTTTGCGTTTATTTTTTGTTTTTGCTTCTACACGTGGGTACACCATTCTGGTGTTGGTTGCCGCACAATACCTTAGTGCACGATATATTTTGGCCCCATCAAAAAATTGGCTGCAACACCTTACAGATGGATCGCTTTTTCTGCTGGTTTGTGCTTCATCATTGGCCATTGCAGGGGGATATTTAATCAATAACTTTTACGATGCTGAAAAGGATCGCATCAACCGCCCGAAACAATATCTTCTTCATCAAGCGCTACCACCTCGAGCACAATTGCAGTTTTATTTTTTATTCAACCTACTTTGTTTGGCCATGGCGGCCTATGTGAGCTACAAGGCGTTTTTGTTTTTTGTCGCCTATATTTTTGGACTCTGGCTGTATAGTCACTTTTTAAAAAAAATGTTTTGGGCAAGCAATCTCTTTGCGGCGCTTTTGGCCATAACTCCCTTCTTTGCCATTGCGATCTACTTCAGAAACTTTTCCCCTTGGGTCATGTATCATGCTGGTTTTTTGTTTTTGATCATCCTTACGCGCGATCTCATCAAGGATTTGCAAAACTTCCGGGGCGATTGGGTACGTAATTACAGAACGGTCGCAATTGTTTTTGGGAAACGATTTACCAAATATATTGTTACTGCACTCCTGTTTTTAAACACATTGCCTCTTTATTTTTTACTCAAAGAACCACAATCCTTGGGCGGAATGTATTTTTATTTTCTCGCTTGTATTCCATTGTTGATTTCAATTCTAGTGCTGTTGTGGACTTCCGATAGACAAAAGACGTATCTTTGGATGCACAATATACTCAAGGCGCTTTTGATTGCCGGTGTGGCGAGTATTGTTTTGGTGCGATTTACTCCATTTTAGTCCAACGATCATATGAACAATAAAACCACGACACGACTTAATAAATACATTGCCAATGCAGGTATTTGCTCTCGTAGAGAAGCTGATATGCATATTCAATTAGGGACGGTGACCGTCAATGGAAAGATCGTAACAGAAATGGGGTACCAAGTCAAATCCGGCGATGAAGTTCGTTTCGATGGTCAGCGTATTTCGAGTGATCAACCCACCTATGTACTGCTCAACAAGCCCAAAGGGTTTTTAGCCAGTATCAAGAAAGGAAGCTACAAGAAAGACGTTTTGGAACTGATTGCACGGGCGGCTCCTTTTCGGTTGGATCCTGTTTTTGCCATGGACCGTTCTTCGACCGGTCTCCTGCTTTTTACCAACGATAGTGCTTTGCAAGCCAAGTTTCGTCGACCCAAAATGCGGATAAAAAAAATCTATCAAGTCGTATTGGATAAAAATCTCACAGGCGAAGCATTGGGTAAAATAAAAAAGGGCGTGAAGATCGATCAGCAGTTCATCCCGGTGGAAGAAATCAGTTTCATTCCTGGGGAACCCAAAAGAGTGGTAGGTTTAGAATTACACGATCAAACCTATAAGGCCGCACAACAAATTTTCGCCAGTTTGGATTATCGTGTAGAACAAATTGACTTGGTCACTTTTGGCCATCTCACCAAGAAAGATTTACCACGCGGACGCTGGCGTCACCTCTCGGAACAAGAAATCAGCCTATTGAAAATGATGAAATAGCGCTTTTTTATTTCGCCATTCCCACCAAAAGATACCGTATACCAATCCGTATTCTAAACCAATAAGCCACATGTTTTCGGTAAACGAAGGGGTCGAATATGTGAAGTAGCTCACAATGACCGCCGCCCCCCATACCATTGGGAAACGGTAAGAAGTGAACACGCCCAGTAAGATAAGATTGACAAGATACCAAGGGTGGACAATCGAAGCAATGAAATAATAACCGCTTAGCAGGATCAGCATGGCCGAAAATATCTCCTTGGCTGTTTTTTTCTTTTTGTAAAAGGCAAAAAATAGTACCCAACACAAAAGAATCCAAGGTACAATTTCACCCCATTGACGAATAATATTATAGCCTTTCCATTGGTAGCCCAAAGATCGGATGAGGTAATAAATACTTCCATTAAACTCAAATTGTTTGAACCAAAGCTGGATCGTGGCGATATAGGTTGAAAAATCCAAGGAATGAAAAAACGGGAGAAAAAAAAGTAACAAGCCAGTGAGTCCACACAGGCCCATAATGACGTTGGTTTTTAGCTTTTGAAAACGAATAAAAACAGGATAAAGCAGCAATGGGATGAGCTTGGTCGCCACAGCCGCTGCGAAAGACAAACTTGCCCAACCGAATTTCTTTTTGGTATACAAATACCAACCACCTAAAAAAAAGAACAACATCAGTCCTTCTCCATGGAGGTTACCCGTTAGTTCTACAATGACCAGCGGGTGTAAAAAATACCATCCGATGCGATGAGGATTCATTTGAAAATGCGTCAATAAACGTGTTCCCAGAAAAAAGATACCCAAATCCGACAAAATAAGCAGCAAGCGCATCCCCACGATAGCACTGAGTATGGAGGAAGAAAACAACTGTGTGGAAAGCCAAAATCCCAGTTGACTGATGGGGGGGTAATTGGAGTGATTTTCAGCACTGAGTTCTCCCATCTTTTCGAGGAGAAAGGATTGAAAAGGAATAGATTCGTTAGCTATAGCATTGGGTGGAAGGGCATACGGGTTTTGTCCCGCATCGAGAAGCAGTCCATCCCAAATGAAGCGATAAAAATCTTGCGATAAGGCAGGAATCGTCCCCAAGAGCAGCAGCCGAAAAAAAAGTCCTGACCAAAAAATTTGCTTTAACGACAGCTGGGGCAGCCATCGGTAGGCCAAAAAACAAAGGAAAAGAAAGAGGCTGAGCAGTTGGAAAAAATCAGTCCGATTGGTGGAATACCCAAGGAGTAAATACGCACAACAAGAACAACCGATAAAAAAAAGATTGGAAATTTGAAAACGGTGTATCATCCTTGTGTTCTAAACGAACTGACAAAAACAAAGCCAAAGCCTAGGAACAAGAGAAGATGAAAGGGAAACAACCCAAAGTCACCTTCTTTCCCTACCACAAACGCGCTGTACATCCCAAAGAGGAAATACAGTGACAGCGCCCCTTCAAAAATAGTATTGCGGTGGATTTCCTTGGGTAAATATTTATTGTTTTTCCACGAATCCTTCAGCGTTTGTATATTGAATTTCGGAGTACGAACAAACTCACTTCGTTTTCCCAAGTGCCCCTCTATGACCGCCAGGGCATTGTGAAATGAAAACCCCATGGCAACAGTATAAAAAGTCAAAAATGTTTTGGTGTAATCGATAAAGGAGAAAAAGTCGGAACCATTTTTTCTGCGGTACAATTCCCAGTAACAATAGAAGAAAATCATGGTGCTGACGATAAACAGCGAGGAGATTTTGAAAAACCATGCCAAATGCCCCCATTCGTTTTTGATATACAACATGGGTATACTAAGGATCCCGACCAAAAGAACACTCAAAAACATGGTACTGTTAAGTAAATGCAAAACTGCATGCAGGCGAGTCTTCAATGGCAACTGGTCATGGTTCCACACTTTTTTTACCATTTTCTGATAATTTTCTGCGCCTCCTTTATTCCAGCGAAATTGTTGGGATCGAATAGCGCTCATGACCACAGGGAGTTCAGATGGCGTTTGCACATCTTCAAGGTATTTGAATTTCCATTGTTTGAGCTGTGCACGATAGCTCAAGTCTAAATCTTCTGTTAGGGTGTCCCCTTCCCAATTTCCGGCATCTATAATGGTCGATTTTCGCCATATCCCAGCTGTGCCATTGAAATTAATAAAGTGCCCTCCAGCATTTCGACCCACTTGTTCGAGTGTAAAATGCGCATCCAATGCAAAGGCCTGCACTTGTGTTAAGAGTGAATAGTCGTGGTTGATGTGTTCCCAACGGGTTTGAACCACACCGATATTTTCATCGTTAAAGTGAGGTACAGTCTTTCTCAACCAGTCTTTTCTAGGAAGGAAATCGGCGTCAAAAATGGCAATAAATTCACCTTTGGCTACTGTCAAACCTTCTTTCAATGCGCCGGCTTTAAATCCCTCTCTGTTTTCTCTTCGAAATTGGATGATGTCCAACCCTTTTTGTTGGAGTTCAATCACCAAACGTTGGGTTAAGGCGACCGATTCGTCGGTGGAATCATCTAGGACTTGGATTTCCAAGCGTTCACGGGGGTAATCCATTTGGCTGATGCAGTCGAGTAGTCGCTCCATCACATAAAGTTCATTGAAAACTGGAAGCTGAATAGTGATATGCGGTACCTTGGAAAGGTCTTCTACAGGAAGGAGATCGAGTGAAGGTTTACGTTGTTGCGCTTTTTTGTAATGAAAGAGAAGGTTGAGCTGGGCAAGGCTATAGCACAAAACTAGGATCAAGAAAAAGGCATACATCCCCATAACCAGATAGGAAATATTGAGCCAAAAATGATCCATAGTGTGTTGTTTATGAAAACAAATGTTTGAAAATCCAACCGATGATTTTCATTCCGGCAAAGATAGTGCCTTTTATGGTACCCGACACTTTTGAGACCCCAATTCTTTCGCGGTAGCGCACGGGAATTTCTTTGTACTTGATTTTTTTACGTAAGACTTTCAATTGCATTTCAACAGTCCATCCATAGGTTTTGTCTTGCATTGCCAAATCTACTAGGGTCGACCAACGGATGGCACGGAAAGGCCCCAAATCGGTGAATCGACTCCCATATAAAATCCGCATGAGAAAACACGCCAACGCATTGCCAAAAATTTGTTGAGGGGTCATGGCTTTTTTCTGTCTTTTTTCTGCCCCTCGACTTCCCACCACAAAATCAACTTCATTTTTCAAAATGGGGTCCACCAATAGCACTAATTCCTCGGGGTAGTCGGCGTAATCTCCGTCCATGAATACTAGAATATCTGGTGGTTTGGTAGCTGTCAAATAGTTGATCCCTTTTAGGCAAGCATAACCATATCCCTTGTTGTTTTCAGTCAATACTGTAGCTCCAGCATTTTTTGCTTCTTCTTCGGTGTTGTCGGTCGACCCGTTGCTCACCACAACAATTTCATCCACAATATCGGGGATGTCACCCACGACTTTGGCAATGGAAGGTCCCTCATTGTAGGCCGGGATGATTACTTTTATTTTAGTCATTGTTTATCAATGGTATTGCCAAGAGGATAGGAGGGGGTGATGGAGCGGTTACTGATAGTTCCATTCTCCAGTTTGAGTACACCACGCGGACAAACGGTGGCACAAATGCCGCAGCCCACACAAGAGGAACGCACAATGTTTTGACCCCGTTGTGCATAGGCCCTTACATCAATTCCCATTTCACAGTAGGCCGAGCAATTGCCACACGAAATGCACTGGCCTCCATTGGTCGTAATCCGAAATCGTGAGAATAGTCGTTGTTGCAACCCTAAAATCGCTGCCATCGGGCATCCAAAACGACACCAGACACGGCTCCCTAAAAGGGGGTAGAAACCAACTCCCAATACACCAGAAAAGATGGCGCCAATGAAAAACCCATACCATTTGGTAAAACTGTAGCTGGAAAAAAACAAAATGTTGTTTTCTCCAGACCATCCACGAACAAGCAGTAGCCCAAGCAGAAGAAGCCCCAAGCTAATTAAGGTGAATCGGGCGTCTGTTCGCATTTCATTTTTGAAGGCAAACAAAAGGATCAGAAGCATCACCACCAATAAACCGATGACGCCAAAAATAAATTGTTCTGCGTTAATGATGGCCGATGGTGAGGCTTTGCGAAGAAATGACCAAATCACGGATATGGTAGATAGAACCACCAAAACTAATACCACATGGATGCTCCATCGCTCCAATTTCCACACGCTTATTTTTTTGCTCGAAAGTTGCCGAAAGGGATCTCCGGCCGTTTCGGCCAATGCCCCACATCCACATACCCAGGAACAATACCAGCGTTTTCCGTAGCGGTAGGTTAAAAATGGTGAGACCAAAAAAGTCATGGCCAGTCCCGAGAGGAAAAAGAATAAACCCAAACGCCCACCATTGAGCATGTTTTTCAAATGCCATTGGTCAAAAAAATAGTAGTTCAGCGGCCACATGTTTTTTATGTCCTTCGCAAAATAGGGCGTGTCTGGATGAAGTAGTGCCAAGAGTTCTGGGATAAAAAAAGCAAATCCAAGTTGAAAAAACATCAAGACCAAGGTGCGAATGATTTGATAGCGCTGTCCTTGGTATTTCATGATAAATTTCACCCCAAAGACCACAATTGCCAAGGTGTACAAAAGCCCGTAGACAAACCATTGAGTAGCAGGTTTCCCGTTCAGGGTCACACTCAAAGGGTCGAATAGACCAACGATCCCGGTGTTCCCCTCTGGGTGATATCCCAGGTGCTGCGGATAAAAGTAAATAAGAATATAAAACACCGTTAGTCCAGAGGCCAGCAGCCATCCCGCCCAACCACGACTTGTTAAAGGATGGATCCAAACATCATTGTTTTTTATACCAGGCAGCCGTCCCCGATAGAGCGAAAGCGAATAGAGCATCACCCCAGCAGTCATCAAAAAGAGAGAAAAACCTAGCGTCCACGGTAGGGGCTGTTCGACGACCAATGCGGGGGTAATTAACCCCAGCAGTCCACACCCCCCAAGGAGGAGTCCCAGTGATTGACCATAATTTTGAATTATTGATGCGGGTGTTCTTTCCATTTTGCGCTGATTTGTTTTTCATATCGACGACTAAACTCAGGATCAAAATTGGCTTTTTCCAACTGTTCTAGTAGACTCGTCATTGTAATTTTTTCCTCCAGCCATTGGTCGAATACTTCGTGCCGAAGCCGAAGTCCCAAACTACTTACTCCCTTAAAGATCTTGCTGTCTTTTTCATAAGCGAAGCGAAGCGATTTATTTTCTTGCGGTGATTGCCACAGAAAATGGGCTTCATTTTTTGTGGGGAGCGGTAAAATTTCGCCATAGGTTTGATATTCAATATCAAAAAATTTAGCACTATTGAACCAGTGTCCGGGGCGGTAGGGAGTGGGGCTGTTGGTCAGGGTTTCTGCTAAGGTTTCTCCCATCATTCGTCCTGCATACCAAACCGCCTCAATGGCATTGCGGTGGGGGAGGGGGTGCGCTATTTGTGCGCAATCTCCAATGGCATAAATGTGGGGAATGTTGGTTGTGAGGTATTCGTCTACGACCACACCTTTGTCAATATTCAACCCCGCATTTTTGAGGAAGTCAACGTTGGGACGCACCCCAATCGTGATGCCCATTGTGTCGCATTCAAGGTGTTGATCATCTTGGGTGGTGCAGCCAGAGAGTTCACCGTTTCTATCAGTTTCAATGGCTTTTAAGGTGCAGTTAAACCGCAAATCTACTTGATGGTCACTGAGATGGTTGGCAATCAGTTGGGCTTCTTCGACACACAAGGCATTCGCCCAGAAGTGGCTTTCGCGCACCAAGTAGGTCACTTCCATTTTTCGGGAGCGCAACATTTCTGCCAGCTCAACCCCAATAAGTCCACCGCCCACAATGACGCTTTTTTTCTTTCCCTTGCACCACCGGTCCAAGGCTTCTAAATCTTGTTTGTGGTAAAGGCGAAAAACCCCTTGGCTGTTTTCACCTTTTAAACCCATATCACGGGGAATAGATCCCGTGGCGAGAACCAATTTTTTGTAGGGCAATGCTTGGCCATCTTTAAGCACAATTTTTTGCTCGGTAGACATGATTTCTGTCACCCGTCCCTTGATGCGCCCAATCTGGTTGTCCGCCCAAAAACGGTCTTCATAGGGTTCAAGGTCATTCCATCGCAGGTGCCCCATAAACACATACATGAGGGCTGTCCGCGAGAAAAAAGATTCGTTCTCATCGGAGATCAGCAATAGGGGGTGGTTGCTTTTTTTGCGAAAGTGCCGGGCAAATGTGGTTCCAGCGATCCCATTACCTATGATGATTATGGGTGCCGTTGAAGCATTATTCATGATTCTAAAGGTAACGCATTTGGACGAGAACTCGGTGCTATTCTACTCATTGAGCGCCCAGTCATAGGGTAAAAAATCAATGCGCGTGTCTCTGGTTACTACAATATCGGTATATCGATTGATGAATGCTCTTCGCTCTTGCCGACTGCCAAAATCACTCCCAAACCAAAAGAAAATTTTAGACAGGCTCATTTTTTTTTTCGTGATAATATTTTTCGTTGGGTCGTTGATGAATTCCCGAGTTGCCGCCTCCAATTGTTTATTCATCCCTTGAGGAAGAAAAGCGCGATTCCGCAAACGCGGGCAGGAAGCCGACGCACAATTGATGGCAAAATGAATTCTAGGTTCCTTCATTTTCCGCAAAATTTGATGTTCGATATGCCCCAATGAAACCTTTTTGTTGTTCAGTGTAAAGCGTTTGAACCGCCAAGGCGTGATGAGTCGACGGATGCTTTTAAGGGGGTAATTATCCAGAATAAGCTGCACCGTTACGGCGTTGTAGGCGTTGATGAAGTAGGCCAGAGAATCGTTCTTGCTCCAATAGGCTTGCGGGGGATTTTCTTCGAGCCCCTGAATGTAACTTTCTAAAAGTGCGGAGTTCTTCTTCCACCGGGCGTAGTCGACCTCACCACTGTCTGAAACGTAGGTTTGGAGTTGGCTGGTCCACAGATCATGAAGACTTTTTTGGGCCCACGTCCAATGAGCGGTCAGCACGAAAACAAAGCAAAGAATTGATCGCATAGCGCAGTAGTGAGTTAACAGCACCCCCCACCGTCATAATGATAGGTGGACGCGCTAATGAATAGATCATCTCGTTCGAGCTGCTGAAGTTGACTTGCGGTTTTGTCGCAAACGGCCAAGGGCTGATTGTGCAACAGCACATGTCCTTTCTGATCATCGAAGAACGCCTCGTTTCCAAAGTAGATTGCGGTTTTTCCAGTAAACACACAGGGTCCATCGTTGGGCATTGGGTCTTTGATTGCACAGACTTCCACACTCTCGATATAGATCATTTCTTGGGTGGGGAATTGCCCGGGGGGCAAGAGGCGATAAGGTCTTTTTGCCCGTATTTCGATGGTACCAAATCCTACCTCGGTCAGTGCATTGACATAGGCTTCCAACGGAATGGCCCCCGACAGGCACAGCGCCCGAAGGCGGTCGTCGCTCCGCAGGGTTTCGTTCATGTGTTGGTTGCAAATGGGATCACTCATGACCAATCGTCCGTGGGGTTTCAGCACACGGTACATTTCGCGGAGGGCTTGGGTCAGCTCATTTTGTTTAAAAATGTTGAACAGGCAGTTTTGTGCAGCAACATCCATGCTTTCGTCGGCCACCGGTAAGGCCAATGCGTCGCCTTTTTCGAGACGTACATAGGAGGACTTGAACCAATCATTCATGGCCTCGGCTTCTTTAAAGTTTTCTTGAGAAGCTTCGAGCATTTCATCGACGACATCAACTCCCGTCACCCCAGCTTCTTGTCTAGAAAAATAGGCGAATTGTAATAGTTCCATACCACCGCCAACACCGACATAGAGAATTTTTGGTTGATTGACCAAATCGCGGGGATGTACCGTTGATCCACAGCCGTAGTTCATTTCTTGCATGATGGTGGGGATTTGTAATCCAGGGAGCTGCCACACTGGGGTGGTGGTGCAACACAGTCCAACATCGGGGGTTAAAGCAGCGTCCTTGTATAGTTCTTTGGTGGCGTCGAGATAGTGTGCGGTCATAATTGTTGGATTAAATTTTTTACTAGTACAATCAATACTTTTTCTGCTTTTTTGGCTTGTGCGAATATGTCTTCGAGATCAATGGGCGCAAGGGCATCGGGGTCACACACATCGGTGAGCGCGGAAAAAGCAATGCAAGGGAACTCCAATTGGTTGGCAACAATAACTTCTGGGACGGTAGACATGCCTACTGCATCGGCGCCGATTGTTTTGAGATAGCGGTATTCTGCGCGGGTTTCGAGTTGGGGTCCAAGCACAGCCGCATAGACGCCACGGTGCAACAAAAGACCGTGTTCATGCGCAACTTCCATGCATATTTCCATCATCTTTTTGTCATATGGGCGGCACATGTCTACAAAGCGCGGCCCGAGTTGGTCAATATCTTTTTCGGCCAATGGCGAACCGCCTTGAAGATTGATGTGATCGTCGATGAGCATCACTTCTCCCTTGTTGTAATCTAGATTGATGGCCCCAGCGGCATTGCTGATGATGAGTCGCTTTGTCCCCAGTGAATGCATCACTCGAACAGGATAGGTGATGCTGAAATAGTCCAAGGCTTCATAGGCGTGAAAACGCCCTTCGAAAACAAGCACATCTCTACCCGCGTAATGTGCGTGATGCAGTTGGGCGGCATGATATTCCATGGACGACTTTGGAAAGTAAGGAATGTCGTTATAGGGGATGCTTTTTTTGATCGTCAATTCATGCACCAAGGCATTGAGTCCCGTGCCCAAAATAATGCCCGTGGGGATGGCATCGAATCCTTCTTTTTTCAGGAAGTCAGCGGTAGTTTTTAGTTGCTCATTTTTTGTCATCGATTACTGCCATTAGTTCGGGAAATTGTTGCAAATCCTCGTAGGTATCAATATCGGTTTTTTCTTCCAATAAATGTACTTTTTTAGTCGCCAAATCGTTGAGGGTATCTTGCAACACGGTCGATGTGCTCCAAGACTTATTTTCAAACAACTGCGGGATGAAATATCGGGTACCCAAAAGATAATAACCCCCGTCGGTGGACGGGCCCAATACGGCATCGTGTTGATCGAGTTGTTCGATGGCGGTACGGATCATTTGCTTTTGCAATGACCACAGGTCAGTTCCTATAATGATTACTTTTTGGTGGGTGGCAAAGCCTTGTCGAAACGCATGAGCCATGCGGGTTCCCAGGTCGTCTCCTTGTTGAACGGATATTTCTGCCCGAATCGATTGGAATGCCTTTGCGGTCATATGATCACTGTACCAGAGGTGAAAATCAACGTCCAAACCTTGGACTGCTTCAGCTGTTTTGCGGAGCAGCTGCTGATAGATTTTCAAGGCGTTATCTTCCCCAATGGTTTTGGCAAGACGTGTCTTTACTTTTCCTTTTACAGGTGCTTTGCAAAAAATCAAAAGCAAGGGCCGTTTCGTTTCCATATTTAAGCAATACTTCCTTGGCAACTGCTTCCTGCTCCAGCGGTGCACCCATAACAGTGTTGCCCCAAAACTATCGACCTATCTTGCACCTTCCCGAGTTCAAAGTTGTGGATATGATCAACGGAGCTACTGATTTTTAATTGAAGCATCTGATTAAAATCACAATCATAGAGATGGCCGTCCCAACTCACCGACAATGTATTGGTACACATCACATTTTTGGCGGCCAGTGGATTGAAGGCTTCCACCAGCGTTTGCATGTATTCCTCATAGTTTTCGGAGGCCAACAAATATTCTAGAAATCGACTAATGGGCAGATTGGTGATGGTAAATAAATGGTGAAAATCAATGCCAAAATCGGTTTTTAAAGCCCGTTTAAAATCCGTTTCCAACGCTTGTTGATCTCCCGGCAAAAACGCTCCCGAGGGGTTGTAGACCAAATCGAGGAGCAGGGGAGAATCGGGCCTTCCGTAGCCTTTATTGTTCAACAATTGAAGCGCTTCCATGGATTGTTGAAACACGCCGTCTCCGCGTTGTCGGTCGGTTTTGTTTTTCTTGTAAAAAGGCAAAGATGAAATGACGTGCACCTTGTTTTTTACAAAAAAATCAGGCAGATCATGGAATTTTTTATTGGCCAAAAGGATGGTTAAATTCGACCGTACGATGATTTCTTTTACCGCTGTTGTTGCTCTGATTTGTGTGACGAACCATCGAAAATCGGGATGCATTTCTGGTGCACCACCCGTTAAATCGACTGTTACGATTGTGTGTTGCCGCATGACTGAGAGACAGTCTTCGAGCGTAGATCGGGTCATGATCTCTTTGCGGTCGGGCCCGGCATCTACATGGCAATGCGCACAGACCTGATTGCACATATAGCCCAAATTGATTTGAAGAATTTCCAGTAGCTTGGGTCGTAATGGACCGCAGTTGTATTGGTCCAATTTTTCGGTAAAGGTAGGCAAGCGCCCATCGGCAAAAGGGCCATCGTTCAGCAAGGCCAACTGTGCCTTGGGTGCTGCCAAGCGATTGCCGCGCGACAGCAGCGATTTTTTATTTTTCATTACATGCTCAGTTGATCGTGACGATTCATCATTTGCACCCCGTGGACCAGTGCAGCGCCACTTTTGATGGCGGCCCCCACATGAATGGCTTCCATCATTTCTTCTTTTTCGATGCCTTTTTGGAGGCCATCTTTGGTGTATGCATCGATGCAATAAGGGCATTGAACCACGTGAGAAACGGCCAGAGCGATGAGCGATTTTTCACGGGCGGAGAGTTCTCCTTCGGCAAAAACACTGTTGTAATAAGCAAAAAATTTATCGCCCAATTCAGGTTGCCAATCGCTGATGCTGCCAAATTTTTTCAGGTCTTGTGGATCGTAATAATTGTTTTTCATTTTCTGGTTGTTTCAACAAATCTACCAATAAATTGAATGCTTCGCTTTGGCATTTTTAAGAACAAGATGAGGGCATCAATTTTTATCATTGCAATGGTTGTCAAAAGCTTTTTATACATTTAAGGATATAAACCCAAACACCTAACACTATTATTTTTGTTCTTTGGAGGTATTTGACCATTCCATCGCCGTTCCTTTGTTTGTCAGCAATTTTGTGACACTATTGCTGATCGTGTTTTTTGGTCGTGATCGCAATCGCCAGAAAATGGCCTACAAGAGCCAAATTGCGCAGTTGGAAGCCAAGTCTCTAAAGGCGCAAATGAATCCCCATTTTATTTACAATACCCTGAACGGCATATAGAGTGTGATGGTGCTGAAGGGCGAGCAAGTGGCCAATGAATACATTGGATTGTTTGCGCAAATGCTACGAAAAACGCTTGATTTTTCTTTGGCTGAAAATCTGAGTCTACAGGAAGAAATTGAGTATATCGAGGCGTATATCCGCTTGCATAATATACGTCGAAATGACCCGGTGAAGTTTGAAGTCAGTTGTGCAGAAAATGTGGATTTGTTGGGCCACACATTGGCTCCCATGCTGTTACAGCCCATCGTTGAAAACTGCATGTTACATGCGTTTTCATCGCAATCAAAAAATGCCACAATCAAGTTGCGCATCACCGAAAAGTCAAACACTTTGATGTTGAAAATAGACGACAACGGCTTGGGGCGAAAAAAAGCCTCCGAAAACAAGGACAAGAAAAAGAACAATACCGAACATCAGTCCTACGCGACACAAATTTTGAAAGAACGCATTGATGTGCTGAATTACCTCCACAAAGAAAAATCTGTTTTTCGGTTAGAGGACATCAACAGCAATGGGCAAGTTGTGGGCACAAGGGCCATTTTAATTCTACCAAAAGTTAAACCCAAAAAGAAATAACGATGGCAAAAATCAAAACAATCTTGGTTGATGACGAACAAAACAACCTTGACCTCTTGGCACATTTTATCGAAAAATACTGTAAAAACATTGATATCGTTGCCCGTTGTGTGACCTATGATAAGGCGCTGGAGGCTCTGAAAACCATGGAGTTCGAATTGGTGTTTTTGGATATCGTCTTGGACCGTGATACTTCGTTTGATTTGTTGGAAGAATTGGATGAAATTAATTTTCATATCGTTTTTTGTACGGCCTACGACGAATATGCCGTTCGCGCATTTAAGTACAACACCATTGATTATCTATTGAAACCCGTGGTGATTGATGAGTTGGTCAAAGCCGTAGATCGGAGTATAGACCGCATTCAAAGCGGAAGTTTTTCTCAACGCGATGTCTTTAGTCAGCTATCCACCATGGTCAACCAGCAACGCCTTCAAAGCAGCATGGTGATCTCCAACATGGATTCGGTAACGATTATCAATCCTTTGGAAATTCTGTATTTTCAGGCGTCCGGGCGTTATACCGAGATTCACGTCCTCAATCAAAAAAAGCCGTTAATTTCCTCAAAACCCATTGGCGATCATGAAGCAAAGCTCGATGAATCCTTGTTCTACCGAATCCATAATTCCTATATTATCAATCTTAATAACCTGAGCAGTATCGACCGCAAAGGCGGGAACTATTGTGTTTTGAATAATGGCATGAAACTGCCCATATCAAGAAGAAGAGTAGAAGGGATATTGCGGATTTTTCGCCCTACCTAGGAACTGCACTAGTCCGGCAATAAGCATGGGTTGATGCCAAGAATGTGCTGTTGGAGGTAGTTGGATTTAAACATAGGAGTGATGTGTTGGTGTCCGAGCAAGAGCGAATCCTTGGCAATGCTGTCCAGCAGATGGAATTTCTGGTAGGCCTCAAGAAAGGGTAGGGAGAGTTTTCGGTAGCTAAAGTGCCAAGGCTCATAATAAAAACCGGGTCTTAGCGTGTCTTTTGTGTATACCAGATAGAAGCCAAATTTCTCACTATTCGTTGTCAACCATTCATTGAGTTTTCTGTAGGGCCCTTGGGTAAACAACGAGTCCAGCAAAACATCTCCTTTGACCAGCGGTTTTGCATCGACAAGGTCGAGATCGGTGCCCCAATGATGTCTCGATGTTCCGGGGAGGGTAGAGTAGGTAATGATTTTTTTTATGGCTTCATCGGGGGAAAGGCCTTGGGCAACGAAGCGTTTGTATTTACGGTTCCAAATGCGGCGTTGGTCCTTATAGCTTCGAAAGCTAGAAACAACACGCAGTTGAACCCCCTCTTTTTGTGCTGCGTTGGCCATACGATCGAAGGCCTTTGCCACTTCGGGGAGCAAACTGTAATTGGCCTGTTTGGGTACCTCGGCTTTTCCCAACAACAAAAGCGAAGGAATGCTGTCGAGTTGGGATTGCCCATGTGTGGTCCAAAAAAAACTTGTAAGGCAAACAAAAAGAAAGAAGTGGCAGTTTCGTGATTTCATGCGCAAATGGGCGTGTACGTCAAAGGTACTGAAATGCTTTGAGCCAAAAATGTGGAATGTTAAATTATTGGTTAGAAGCTGACTAGAGGTCTTTTTTTGTTACATTAGTATTACAACAGCCCCAAATGCTGTTCTACGCCTATGAATGACCTACGCAACAAACCCAGCACATCACTGCGCCAAAAGGGCAAAATCTTCAATTTTTTAAAAGGTATATACGAAAGCCATATCGGTCGAATAGATTTAATGGATGTATTCAAACCTCTATAATATGATCAACCCCAAAAAAAGCAAATAGTCTTGCCACTATAATTACAATGAACATCTATAACTTACTAAAATTCAAAACGATGAAAAGACAATTATTTCTAATTTTATTGGCGATAAGCTTGGTTGCTAACGCTCAAGACAAGACGGATGTTCAAGAGACGGAAAGTCAAAAACGCATGACTGAATTCTCTAAAACAAAACCACATGCACTGAGTCTCGATGTAATTGCTGGACTTGTCTACCCTGCCTTTAACTCAAGATATGAGTACACACTCAATAAACACAGCGGCATAGGTGCAGATTTAAATATAAATTTTGACAATGAAAATGGGACAGAAGCATTAGAAAAGTTTTCATTCTCGCCCTATTATCGCCAGTACTTTTTTTCGAAAGAAGACTATGGTGCGAAAGGTTTTTATGGGGAAGGGTTTTTAAAGTTCTACACCTATGAAAATGATGATCGTTTATTCTTTGGAGATGCGATAAAAACAAATATCAAAACCTATTTTGAAACAGCTGCAGGTGTGGGTATAGGCTGGAAATGGGTAAGTGATTCGGGCTTCCTTATTGATATAAATTTCGGGCTAGGTCGTAACTTTGGTTTTTCAGACGACCCAAACAAGCGGGTTTTTACTGGAAAATCTAGTCTGTATTTTGGGTGGCAGTTTTAAAAATCTTCAACAGACTCTAAAACCATAGTTTCGAAAATAGAAAACAAAAAAGAAACACTATCTTTACCCCAATGCGGGAGTAGCTCAGTTGGTAGAGCGTCAGCCTTCCAAGCTGAATGTCGCCGGTTCGAACCCGGTCTCCCGCTCCAAACGTATTTCTACATACGCCCCTTCAGCATTAGGGGAACCTCCAAATTTATTGTAACTTTCGGTAATGAGATCAATCACCGCCTTGCTATTGTTTTTCCTTTGTTCTTCTGCTTTTGGGCAGGAACAACGGCGGTTGCTTCGCGGAAAATTGATGTACCGCAACAGCAATGTGGTAGCGGCTAATGTGGTCAACAACAGCGCGCAAACCAATACGATCACGGATGAAAATGGTGAATTTGAAATCATAGCAGGCTTGGGCGATGAGATTATTTTCTCTTCGGTGCAGTTCAAAATCCGCACTGTGAGCGTTACCGCCGATATTTTGGAACGCAATCGCTTGATTGTTTCGGTCAATGAACGCGTCAATGTCTTGGACGAGATCGTCGTTGGTCCAGAAAACACTCAAAAATTCCTGGATTTGAAGAAAGAAGAATTTACCAAAGTCGAGTATCTTCAAGACAAATCCACAAAAATTGAAAACAATATCATGCGTCAGGGCGAGTTGACCAATGGGCTCAACATTGTTAATATTGCCAAACTTTTGGCCAAAATCGTTCAAGGGAAAAGCGCCGAAGAGCAAAGAACCTTGCAGCCATCGAAAGTATTGCCACAAATTTTTGATCGCGTATTTTTTACCCAAGAGTTGGGGCTAACCGCAGAAGAGGTCACACCCTTTCTGGAGCAAATGGATCGGGAATTACCCACCGACCGCTTGTTGAGAAAAGAACGCGAGTTTCAACTCATCGAATATCTTTACAACGCTTCTGAGGTGTTTAAAAGTAAGCGTCAATGAGCGTTATAGGGCGCTTTTTTCTTTTTGTTTTACTGCTGTTTACAACCCTGCTTTTTGGGCAAGAATTCAAATTGTTGCAGGGAAAAATTGTCCACCCCGAACTTTCCGTAGCGCAAATTCACATCATCAATTTGTCCCGTGGCAATGCCGAAGTCACCGACGTCGATGGAGCCTTCGAAATTTCGGTACGCCAAGGGGAACGCTTACGTTTTTCTGGGGTACAGTTTAAACCACTCGAAATCGAAATCAGTGCAGCCGTATTTACCACTGCCGAACTCACCGTCTATCTCGAAGCACAGATCAATGAACTGGACGAAGTTGTGGTTAAACCCCATGCGCTTTCGGGCAGTTTGTCACAAGATTTGCAAAATGTTAAGGCACCGATTAATTTTAGTGATGTTGGTATTCCGGGGTTTAAAGGCAAACGCAAAGAACGGATTGTCTCTAGTGAAGAAATACTTCTGCGCACCCTGCTGTTGCCCATATCCGGAGGGGTCGACATTGAAGCAATCTACAAGCACTTGTCTGGCTACTACAAAAGCCTGAAGAAGAAGCGGGCGTTGGAGGCCAATTTTTTGGCCGTCTACAAAATGATTCGGTTCTATGGTGTCGTTTATTTTATTGATACCTTCGGGTTCAAAACCGAAGAAGTGTATGATTTTGTCTTGGCATGTTCGGAAAACACTTCGGTGATAGATGACTTTAACAAAGGCAGACACGACCGTGTTTTAAAACATTTCGAAACGTATAATTCCATATACCGCAGCAATGAATAGTTTTTTGATCGCTTTGTTGTATCGGGCTTTTTTGCCTACACACGATTACTACATCAGCACGACAACCGTTCGGGTGGTGTTGGAAAGTAAACAAATTCAGTTGACGAGTCGTTTTTTTATTGACGACATCGAAGCTTTGATGCAGTCGAAAACAGGGGAGCATATTCAATTGCAACCCGACTCAGATTCCGCGGTTATCGATCAATTCGTGGCGGCATTCTACCAAGAGAATTTGACCATAGAATGGGACGGAAAACCACAAGACATCAAGTATTTGGGACGGGAATACCAAGATGATCTATTGGTGGTTTATGCCGAAATTCAACCGTTTCCCTCTGCTGTTGATGAGCTAATTTTTACCGTAACATTTCTGACCGATTTTTTGCCCAGCCAGCAAAACATCATCCATTTTTCCGCCCCATCTAGCAAGAAAAGTGTGTTGCTCAACCAAGCAAAAACCACCCACCGCATTTTTCTTTAATTGTTTGGGGAATTGGGCTATATTTGGTAACAAACAAACGAATATATACGAATGAAAAAGTACGCTTCTTTACTCTTCAGTCTCTTGCTAAGTGGAGTAGTATTTGCCCAGGATTCTTTGGTGCAAAAAGGACACACCAACAACAACAAGTTTAAACAGCTTTATGAAGAATTTGCAACGCCCAATCGTTTCCGCACCGCTTCTGGTGCACCGGGCGTAGACTACTACCAGCAACAAGTAGACTACAAAATGAACATCGTTCTAGACGACGCCAACACGCGTCTCTCTGGCGATGAAACCATTACCTACACCAACAATTCTCCCGATGCTTTACCGTATCTCTGGGTGCAATTGGATCAAAACATTCGCAATGAAAACGATATGGAAACGGCGAAAAATCCATCCGGTGTAAGAAAGTTCCAAGGGGTAGAATCCTTCGTGAATGATTTTACTGGCGATAAATTTGTCGGTGGATTCAACATCGAATCGGTGAAAGATGCCGCAGGGAGACCCCTTCGTCATACGATCAACCAGACCATGATGCGGGTAGACCTCCCCACGCCATTGAAAAGCGGAGAACAATTTACATTTTCGATCAAATGGTGGTACAAAGTCAATAACCACGTGACCGACCGCGCGCGCTCTGGATACGAATATTTCGAAGAAGACGATAACCGCGCCTATGTCATCGCGCAGTTTTTTCCACGCTTGGCGGTCTACAACGATGTCGAGGGATGGCAGAACTATCAATTTTGGGGCAATGGTGAATTTGCGTTGAACTTTGGAAATTATGAAGTCAATATTACCGTTCCCGAAGACCATGTGATGGAGGCAACGGGCGAACTTCAAAATCCCAAAGAAGTACTGTCACGCACGGAATACCAACGGTACAAAAAAGCACTCAATACCTTTGACGCTCCTGTCATCATTGTGTCGCAGGATGAGGTGGTTGAAAAAGAAAAGGTCAAGGCTACCAAAACAAAAACTTGGCGGTTTGTTGCCGACAATGTGCGCGATTTTGCTTTTGCCACTTCTCGACGTTTCATTTGGGACATGATGGCGGTAAAGGTTGGCGGGAAAAATGTCATTGCTTCTTCGCTTTATCCCAAAGAAGGGAACCCGCTTTGGGAAGAATATTCGACCAAAGTCGTTGCCCATTCCCTCGAAGTATACTCAAAATACACTTTCGATTATCCCTATCCCAAGGCTGTTTCTGTTCATGCCAAAAATCAGGGGATGGAGTACCCCATGATTTGCTGGAATTATGGCCGACCAAATCCTGATGGGACGTATTCAGACCGCACCAAATACGGTATGATTAGTGTAATTATTCATGAAGTAGGCCACAACTTTTTCCCCATGATTGTCAATTCAGACGAACGTCAGTGGGGATGGATGGACGAAGGGTTGGATACTTTTATGCAGTATTTGACCGAGCAGGAGTTCGAAGATAACTATCCGTCACGTCGTGGCGCGCCGTCAAAAATTGTACGCTACATGTCTGGGGATCAAGATTTCATTAGCCCCATCATGTCCAATCCTGAAAACGTATATCAATTGGGGCCCAATGCTTATGGGAAACCCGCAACAGCATTAAATATTTTACGCGAAACCATTATGGGGAAAGATCTTTTTGATTTTGCTTTTAAGACCTATGCGCAGCGCTGGATGTTTAAGCACCCTACACCGGAAGACTTTTTCCGGACCATGGAAGATGCTTCAGCCGTTGACCTGGACTGGTTTTGGCGCGGTTGGTTTTACTCCACTGATGTGGTCGATATCGGCGTGGGAAGTGTCAAAAGATACTATGTTTCTCCAACCCCAGACCAAGAAGTCACCGATCTGTTGGAGCGCTACAACATGACTGTAGACGATTTGCAACCATCGGTATTTATGGTTTCTGAAGAAAGTGCTGCTTTTGATCCCGCGATTACCGAGGGTGAACCCACCAATCACTCTGCTGTTCTTGCCGAGAACATGCCCGAGGGCAAAACATTGCCAAAATATTTCTACGAAATAGAGTTTGAAAAACCTGGGGGACTCGTCATGCCAATCATCGTGGAGTATGCCTATGCCGATGGAACAAAAGAACGTGTTACCTATCCCGTACAAGTATGGCGAAAGAATGACAGCAAGGTGCAAAAGCTTCTCACCAGCGATAAAGAATTGATTGGGGTGACCGTGGATCCGGATGCCGAAACAGCCGATGTAAACCTGACCAACAATGCTTGGCCCAAGGAAGAGGCCACCACCGATTTTGACAAATTTAAAGCCAAAGTACAAGGCTAAAACCAACCCTAAAAAGGCAGCGGGAGTACCGCTGCCTTTTTAGTCTTTAAATTCAAATGCAGGAGATGTTATTCATCAGCGGAGCCGAGATTGTTTTTATCTTTTTTGTGGTGTTGTTACTTTTTGGCGCCGACAAAATACCCGGCATTGCACGGGGATTGGCCAAGGGGATTACCCAAGTCAAACAGGCCACCAATGAAATCAAATCCGAGATTCAAAAGTCGGCTGATCTCGATCCCACTGAAGGCATTGGCGGCAATATTCAAAAAGAGATCAAAGAGGTCAAAGATGGTTTGGATCAATTGACCAATTCCATTAAGCGCAGTAAATAGACGTTTAAATTTTTCTGCTCAACGTCAGGCCGTCCCGCAAGGGTAGGAGTACGGTTTCTAGTTCAGGGTGTTTTGCCAAACGCTCATTGAATGCCTTCAATACTTTGGTATCCTCATCATTTTTTTGAGTGGCTTCGAGCACCTTGCCGCTCCACAATACATTGTCGGATAAGAGTAAGCCTCCGGCATTTAACTTTGGGAGTAAAAGCGGTAGGTAGTTGAGGTAGTTTTTTTTGTCGGCGTCTAAGAAGATCAAATCATAGGTGCTGTTGAGCTCAGGAATAATGTCCAAAGCATTTCCCAAGTGCTGATTGATCTGACTGCCCCATGGGGAGCGATCAAAAAACTGCCGTTGAAAATCGACCAATTCTTCATTTTTGTCGAGGGTATCAATGTGTCCTTCCTTGGCGAGTCCTTCTGCCAGGCACAAGGTGGCATAGCCGGTAAAGGTTCCAACTTCTAGAATGCGTTTCGGGGCAATGAGTTTGCTGAGTAAACTCAAAAAACGCCCTTGCAAAGGCCCGCTTAGCATGCGGGGTTGCAGTACTTTAAGATGCGTTGCTCTGGTCAATTCTTGAAGAAGCAAAGGTTCTTCTTGTGAATGTTGAACCACATAGTCGAAAAGTGAAGCAGCGATAAATTCCATTTCTATTCTTTTGGTCGTGCGTAGGGGAACCGATCAATCAGCGCTGTTTTTGCATATCCTTCCAAACCATTGATGGCAACAACGTTCCCTTTGTCTAGCTGCAGCCACCCGTCTGGGTGGAGCATTTCTTCTTGGACAAAAACTTCTTCAATAGCTCCAACGACAAGGCGTGTGTTGTTCTCTTCGATCAAGTAATTGTTGACGTACCGACAAAGAATCTGTACTGGAGACCCTTCAACAAAAGGAACTTTTTGGTCGGTTTTATAAACGGGTTGAAGTCCTGTTTTTTCGAACTCAGAAACGGTTTCAGGGTACTTGGCCGAGGTGTTGTGTGCTGCTTCAATCATGTCTTGACCAATGTGGTTGACCGAAAAATAGCCCGTGTTTTGCATGTTGGAAAAACTATGCCGCGGTACGGTGGTCGGCCGCAAAATAAAGCCCAACAAAGCAGGGTTGCTACCAAGATGCACGACAGAATTAAACACCGCAAGATTGGTTTGTCCCGAGACATTTTGTGTTCCAATCAGGTTGGCCGATTTATAGCCCGACAGACTGTTGATGAGATAGTTGCGATAACGCGTTTCGAAATTTGAAAGGTCATCGGCAGTGAAGTGACGCATTTTTTCTTCAAAGATAACTATTCTTCTTTGCTCTCGCCACTGAGCAGAACAGCAATCACTGTGAGTACGCCTACCACAAGGATACCGATAAAATAAATGTGTTTATCTCCTTCCGTCCCCGTATAGTTACCCGCTAAAATATACCGGTCTATAGCGCTGACGAATAAGAGAAGAAAGGCCAACAGAAAAATGCCTTTATACCGGTGTAAAATATTTTTCATAAAAAATGAATTTATCTACCAATTTACAATAATTAAAATAGTGATGAGTAATAAAGACGCTGTCTTAGGGCAACCTGAACCAATAAAATACTCCGATTTTGTGGAATGATAAAGAATATGGATATAACGATGTTCAAGAAATTTATTGAGACTGTAACTTTTAGGACAATTTATGTAAAACCATAGGCGACAAACATTTTGATATTTTGTAATTTTACCAAAACAAAAAAAACAGGATTATGGCATTTGACATCGAAATGATCAAAGCAGTATACAATCGATTTGAAGAACGTGTAACTGCAGCTAAAGCACTTACGGGGAAACCCCTCACAGCAGCAGAGAAAATTTTATATACACATCTTTGGGATGATAGTACAGCAAAAGCCTATACGCGAGGTGCTGATTATGTCGATTTTGCTCCCGATCGTATTGCTTGTCAAGATGCCACCGCGCAAATGGCTTTACTGCAATTTATGCAAGCTGGGAAACCAAAGGTGGCTGTGCCAACTACAGTGCATTGCGACCATTTGATTCAGGCAAAAAGCGGAGCCTTAGAAGATTTAAAGTCCGCAAACTCTACCTCGGCAGAAGTATTTAACTTTCTTGAGTCCGTATCGGATAAATACGGTATTGGATTTTGGAAACCTGGCGCTGGGATCATCCATCAAGTTGTCTTGGAAAACTACGCATTTCCCGGGGGAATGATGATCGGAACCGACTCTCACACGGTCAATGCCGGTGGTTTGGGAATGGTTGCAGTAGGGGTTGGTGGTGCCGATGCCGTTGATGTGATGGCCGGTATGCCATGGGAGTTAAAGTTCCCCAAACTCATTGGGGTGAAATTGACTGGAAAACTCAACGGTTGGACCGCCCCAAAAGATGTTATTTTAAAAGTAGCAGGAATTCTCACCGTTAAAGGTGGTACAGGAGCTATCATCGAATACTTTGGCGAAGGTGCCGAGGCCATGTCTTGTACAGGAAAAGGAACCATTTGTAATATGGGAGCCGAAGTAGGGGCGACCACTTCAACCTTTGGTTATGATGCTTCCATGGAACGTTATCTGCGTTCTACAGGAAGAGACGATGTGGCCGATGCAGCGAATGCTATTAAACAACACCTTACGGCTGATCCAGAAGTATACGCCGATCCAGAAAACTATTTTGATCAAGTCATCGAAATTGATTTAAATACCTTGCGTCCCCACCTCAATGGACCCTTTACACCCGATTTGGCAACGCCCGTTTCGGAAATGAGTAGTGTTGCCAAAGAAAACGATTGGCCATTGCAAGTAGAATGGGGATTGATCGGTTCATGTACCAATTCCTCCTATGAGGATTTGACCCGTGCTGCCTCCATTGCCAAGCAGGCGGTTGAGAAAAAATTAGTCACCAAAGCAGAATTTGGAATCAATCCAGGGTCTGAACAAGTAAGATTTACGGCAGAACGTGACGGTCTTTTGGAAATTTTCGAAGACCTGAATGCGAAGATCTTTACCAACGCTTGTGGTCCGTGTATTGGACAATGGGCAAGAGAAGGAGCCGATAAGCAAGAACGCAACTCAATCGTTCATTCATTCAACCGTAATTTCTCTAAGCGCGCTGATGGCAATCCCAATACGCATGCTTTTGTCGCTTCCCCAGAAATGGTGGCCGCGTTGGCCATTTCAGGAAGATTGGATTTTGACCCTGTCAATGACACCTTGATCAACCAAGAAGGGGAAGAAGTAAAACTGGATCCGCCAACAGGATTGGAACTTCCTCCTCAAGGATTTGATGTTGAAGACAACGGATATCTGGCACCGTCAGACGATGGATCCGCTGTTGAAATCAATGTTAATCCTACTTCAGAGCGACTACAGCTATTGTCTCCCTTTGCGCCTTGGAATGGAGAAAACCTTACAGGGGCTAAGCTTTTAATCAAAGCACACGGCAAGTGTACAACCGACCACATCTCAATGGCTGGACCTTGGTTGCGTTTCCGTGGTCACCTCGATAACATTTCCAACAACTGTTTGATTGGTGCGGTGAATGCGTACAATGAGAAAACCAACTTTGTCAAAAATCAGTTGACCGGAGAATACGGGGGTGTGCCTGATGTTCAAAGAGCATACAAAGCAGCGGGAATTGAAACGGTGGTTGTGGGCGACCACAACTACGGCGAAGGGTCGTCGCGCGAACACGCAGCCATGGAGCCTCGTCACCTAGGCGTGAAAGTTGTTTTGGTAAAATCGTTTGCCCGTATTCACGAAACCAACCTGAAGAAACAAGGCATGTTGGGCATTACTTTTGCCAACGAAGCCGATTACGATTTGATTCAAGAAGACGACACCTTCAACTTTGTTGACTTAAAAGATTTCGCTCCTGGCAAGCAATTGACGATCGAAGTTGTGCATGCAGACGGTTCTATAGATACCATTATGGCGAACCACACCTATAATGCACAGCAAATCGAGTGGTTCAAAGAAGGTTCTGCGTTGAACTTGATTAAAAAGCAAAACGCCGCCTAAGCTGAAAAATAGTCAAATTTAAAGCCTGCAGATGCAGGCTTTTTTTTGGTGTAAACTCAACCATTCTCAATTGTAATAAATAGTTTATTTTTGTGTTATGCGTAGTTTATTGTGGATCGTATTCCTCGTTCTTCTTTCAACATCTCTTCGATGTACTCCCCCTGTGTTTACCCCACCGGTGGCAGAAGAGGATCAAATCAATGCCAATTGGAGTAATGTCGGGAAGCTGAATGCCAATTTTATTGCGACTTCGCGCAGTCTTGGGGTATCTACCAATGCGGGTTCTCCAACGTTTCAAATCAGTTTCATTGCCTCAGCTAGTAATATCGATAGCCTGCAATGGAGTTTTCCAGGAGGGACCACCCCCGACACGATTAGCGATGTAACCGAGATGGTTACCTACGACCGTTTTGGTCAATTTGATGTTGGCTTGGAAGTGTTCAACACTGAAGATTCTGACCGACGATTTTATGAAAATTTTATTGAAATATTTTTTCGCGACGACTTTCGGTTCACTACCGACGATGCTACGTCTTGGATTGTTACAGGCACTGGTGTAACGACCAATGATTTTGTCCCTTATCGTAACAGCAGCGGGAATTATGCCGAGGATTGGATCACGGTTCCCTTTGATGTAAATCACCAAACCCGTGCTGTAAAGCAGTTTTCGAGTTTCCCAAAAAACAATCTTGTTTTGGAATTCGATTACCGGCTCGAGCGTATTCCCGTGATTTATATCGATCACAACAGTTTTGCTCCGTCAACAGTTGCGTCGCCTGCTTTGGCGACCTATGTCCCCCCTCTTTCCAGTACGGTTTCTGATGTTCGCGTTGAAACGCCTGCGACCTACCCTGGCGCGCGTAGATTTTATATTGAATACAACGGTATACCTTTTTGGGTGAGTTCCAACATGAACGACGAGTTTTTTGAACATATTCGTCTTGACTTGCCTTCCCAATCAGAATTTTCTTTGGGGATTGTTCGCGAGGCACAAAGTTTCAATTCCGTTACCGTACCCTATACTGCCAATGCGGATTCAAGCCACAATCCGTCGACACTAAATTCGCCCTACCCCATGGAAGAAGATCTTGATCGGGATGGGATTCCAGACACTACTGACGAAGACATTGATGGCGATGGATATCTTAACACCACAGAATGGGGCGCTTCTACCGAGCCTGCCCACCCTGACTTGTTTGTCTCCGATCCTGAAGATGAGGAAAGCATTCCCAAATATGTCATGAATTATATTGCGTACCCCTACATTTTGAACATACGCAACATGACCATTAAAGTACGGGAGGACTAGTCGAAGAGTCGACGATTCTTCCGGGGTTAAGGATGTTTTTCGGATCGATCGTGGCTTTGAGTAATTGCATCAATCTTATTTCAGTCGCATTCCTAGAGGTGGACAGATATGCCTTTTTGTCCAAGCCAATTCCGTGCTCGGCGGATACAGATCCATTGTTTTTTTTCAGGTTGGCGTAAATAATGCTGTTAATGGCTTCAATGATTTCTTTGGACTGGTCTTTTTTACCAATAATGAAATGAATGTTTCCATCGGCCACATGTCCGAAAGGGAAAATGCTGCTCACGAAAGGAAGTTTTTCTAAGGCTTCAATGGCATGATTGACTTCCTGACCTATAACGCCAATGGGGAGGCTGATATCGAAGTGTTGGTCATAGGGTGACTGGTCGGCCAGGACAGACACATCTTCACGGATACGCCAAATATTTTGCAATTCGCGTTCGGTTTGTGCCATCACGCCATCCAAAATTATTTCTTTTTCTAACGCGTCTTCAATCAGAAGCGTTAGCTGTTCAAAGTCTGTTTGCCGGTTGCTGCCCAAGCTTTCAACAAAAACATAATACGGATATGAAGACGGCAGCGGTGGCGAATAGGTGGACGGGGGTTGGGTCATCGCTTGATAGGTGCGTTGCCACATGAGTTCGAAGCCGGATAAAGTTCCTCCCAACCCTTTTTCCAAAAACTTGAGCAATGCCACCACATTTTTGTATTCGGAGAGGGCAACGATGGCCGAGGATCGACTGCTGGGTTTTTCCAACAGACGGAAATTAACCCGCGTGACGATTCCCAGCGTTCCCTCAGCACCGATAAAAAGTTGCTTGAGGTCGTATCCGGAGTTGTCTTTAATGATCTTTTTCAGGGAAGTAATGATGGTTCCATCAGGCAATACCGCCTCCAAGCCCAGCACCATTTGCCGGGTCATGCCGTAGCGAAATACGCGTAATCCACCAGCGTTGGTTGAGACAATCCCGCCAACATGGGCCGATCCTTTGGCACCAAAGCTCAGGGGGAGAAAAAGATCTTTTTCTGCAGCGGCATCGATAGCGTGTTCCAAAATAGTCCCTGCCTCCACAGTCATGGTTCTACTTTGCGTATCGATTTCCTCAATACGATTCATCTTTTCGAGCGATATAACGACTTGGTGAGGTTGACTTCCTGTGCCGCCAACCAAATTGGTCAACCCGCCATGCACCACTACTTCTTGATTTTTGGAATGGCACAGCTTCATAACCGCTGCCACTTCTTCGGTAGAGGTGGGGAATACAATGGCCAGTGCTTCTAGGGGTTGGTCCGTTTTCCATATATGGGTAAAACGTTCCTTTTCTTTTCCGCTATGAAGGATATTTTTATCGCCTACGATGGCTTGCAGTTCGTTGAGCATAGCAATGGTCTATGGCCCAAAAATACGCAATCAAAACGGATTGGGCGAATAGGGAATAGCGAATGCTTCGGCCACAGATGTATTGTGTAGAGTACCTTCAGCACAATCCAATCCGCGGGCCAAGTGATGGTTTTGTTCACAGGCCTTTTTCCAACCCAACTGAGCTATTTCTTTGACAAAAGGAAAACTCGCATTGGTCAATGCTTGGGTTGCGGTAATGGGCACAGCACCAGGAATATTGGCTACACAGTAGTGGACAATGCCTTCTTCAATATAGGTGGGCTGTTCGTGTGTCGTGGGTCGACTGGTTTCAAAGCAGCCCCCTTGATCGATGGCAACATCGAGAAGGACAGCCCCTTTTTTCATGGTTTGAAGCATCTTTTTGCTGATCAGTTTTGGCGCCTTGGCCCCTGGGATAAGCACTGCGCCAACGACGACATCACTCTGGGGCAGTAGTTGTTCAATCAGCTTAGGACTGGAGTAAAGTGCGGTCACATTTGCTGGCAATAGTTCGTCCAAATGTTTGATGCGGACTAAGTTGATGTCTAAAAGTGTTACCTGTGCTCCTAAGCCCGCAGCCATTTTTGCGGCCTCGGTGCCTACCACACCTCCACCAATAATCAAAACATTTGCGGGGGAAACACCGGTAACGCCACCCATCAATTTGCCGCTGCCTCCTTGGGGTTTTTCGAGGTATTTGGCGGCTTGTTGGATGGCCATGCGACCTGCGACTTCTGACATTGGTGTAAGTAGAGGTAATTGCCCCGCTTGGTTGGTGATGGTTTCATAGGCGATACAGACGGCACCGCTGCCCAACATCGCACGGGTGAGTGTTTCTGAAGCGGCAAAGTGGAAGTAGGTGAATAACACTTGTTGTGGCTGAATCCATGGATATTCTTCGGGCAAGGGTTCTTTGACTTTTACGATCATTTGAGACTGACGGTATACTTTTTGTGCACTTTCTTCGATGATTGCACCCGCCTGTAGATAGTTATCGTTGCTGTAGCCACACCCCTGTCCCGCGTTGTTTTCTACGATAAGCTGATGACCTTGTTGGGCGAGATGGGCCACATGCTCAGGCAACAATCCGACACGGTATTCATGATTTTTACGTTCTTTAAGAATCCCAATGATCATTTTTATTGTTCATTTTACAACAAAAATAAATGATAAAGTGTCAAATTAAACAATTCAATTCATTTAATTTCCAATGAAAACTATGGACATCTAAGGGTACTACAACAAGAAAAAAACAGTTATATTTGCCATCCGCAAAGGGTGTTTAGCTCAGTTGGTTTAGAGCGCTACCTTGACAGGGTAGAGGTCACTG
>WTJN01000149.1 GCA_011526265.1 Candidatus Arcticimaribacter sp.
TGCGTGTGAGATTCAAAAACACACCAAACACACACTTTTTCGCGTGTTTGAGGGAAGAGATTCCGGGGTTCGACACTGTGTTTAGAACCTAGTAAAAGAACACAGTATTGCTGCAAAGGTTAGTATAGTTAATCCCCACCATATATCGGATAATCACTGCACATTCTTGCAACGCGCCTTTGAGCAGCCACAATCACAGTATCTAAGTCCCCAATGGCTTCGGCTTCGATCACATCTGCTATAATATTGGCAAGCTCAGCAAAGTCGGTTTCGACAAGACCACGCGTTGTTGCGGCACTGACGCCCAAGCGGAGGCCAACCCAGTCCTTAGGGCGTGGGCTGTCATTTGGGATCGCGTTTTTGTTTGATGTGATATTCACTTTATTCAATGCAATTTCTGCACGTTTCCCGGTTAAACCTTTGTTTGAAAGGTCAAGCAATACGAGGTGCGTATCGGTGCCACCAGACACAATGCGGATATTTCGGTTTTGCAGGGTAGATGCTAATGATCGCGCATTTGCAACGATTTGCGCTGCATAATCCGCAAATGTTGGTTGAAGTGCTTCTCCAAGGCAAATTGCTTTGGCGGCTACTACCTGCGTGTGTATAGAGCCTTGAACGCCTGGAAACACCGCTGATTGCAGTCTTTTAAACCAGTCTTCGTTATTTGTTAGGATCAATCCACCGCGCGGTCCGCGCAAAGTCTTTGTTGTTGTGCAGGTTACTATGTCAGCGTGCGGAAAGGGCGAAGGGTGCGCGCCACCCGCGACCAAGCCCGCGATGTGAGCCATATCCACATGCAGCCAAGCACCTACCTTCTTGGCAATTTCACTAAGTCTCTCGAAATCTAATGTTCGTGGATATGCTGAGCCTCCTGCAATCAAAATTTTGGGCTTAACTTCTAATGCTTTTGCTTCGACAGCATTATAGTCGATCACTTCTGACGTTGGATCGACGCTGTAGTGGTGTGGAGTGAACCAACGCCCTGATAAATTAGCTGTCAATCCATGGCTTAAATGACCTCCTGCAGCCAGATCCAGCGATAGAATTGGATCTCCAGGCTGCAACAGGAGGAAAAAAACAGCCAAATTGGCTTGCGATCCAGAATGCGGTTGCACATTAGCATATTCACAACCAAAGAGTTTTTTTGCCCGGTCAATTGCTAACTGCTCGACAATATCAACGAATTGTCCGCCTCCGTGGAAGCGATTGCCGGGGTAACCCTCCAAGGTTTTGTTTGTCATTGCATGGCCAAGTGCATCTAATACTGCACGGCTAACGATATTTTCGGAAGCGATGAGTTCAATTTGATCCTGTTGACGATTGCTCTCGCCATTTAATGCGCGATCGACAATTGGATCTACGTCTGCGACTGAAGAGATAAAATGAGCTGACATATTTTCCTCGGTTAATCATTTGGCAGTGATGACTGATGTATTCCAACTACTTGCCTAATCGTGCAAATCAGAATATCTCATACTAGCCTTAGAAAAAATGAGTCTAGAATTTGGCGATCGATCGTCCAAGAAGTAATGGTCCACACCTGAATGCTTTACGTGCATTCGAGGCAGCTGCTCGTCATCAGAGTTTTGTTGCCGCGGCTGAAGAGCTGCATGTGACGCCGGGCGCTATATCGCAACATGTCAAAACACTGGAAGCCTGGGCGGAAACGAAACTGTTCGATCGACACGCCCATGGGGTTACGCTTACCGACGCTGGACAGACTTTATTGCCGAATTTTGTAACAGCTTTTGATGGATTGGATTCTGCAATTCGCGCACTGAGATCGCTTCAACCCGTTGCAAAAGTTCACATTGCAACGTTCCCAAGCATTGCACAGTTGTGGTTGCCTAACCGTTTGAATGCAGTACGTAGTCAAGTCTCTAGTATTCAAACTTCTGTTACTACTTTGGAAGCTCCACCAAATTTGCGTCGAGAGCTGTTTGACATTGCAATTTTTATCAGAGAACCCAGTGGTTCCGAAACAGAAATAATATTGGCAGATGATTTAATTTATCCTGTTTGTGCTCCGTCCATCGCAGCTCGATTAAATTCTCCTGAGGATTTGAAATCAGTTCCACTATTGTATGACAAACTTTGGGAGAACGACTGGACCACATGGAGCCAAGCAACAGGTGTTGACCTTTCGCAGGATTTTGACGGCCCAAGATACTCGCTTTACAGCTTAGCACTCGAAGAAGCGAAAGCAGGTGCAGGTGTATTGATTGGTCATGACTGCTTAATTGGTGAGGCGGTTAAGTCTGGAAAGTTGGTACCATTATTTGACATGCCCGTATCGACTGGTCGTGTGCTTGCGATTGAGACGGCACCGCAGGCACACCAACATAATGCTATTAGGAATACGGTTAAAATTCTGCAAAGTCTTGATATGCTTGCATGAC
>WTJN01000065.1 GCA_011526265.1 Candidatus Arcticimaribacter sp.
TCGATGGTTCGTTTAACATCAGTGAGCTTCACTTCATCAGTCGCTTTCAAGGCAATAGAGGTGGAATTTGTTGTAAATGGTGTGAAAAATTCATCACCCATGATTGACGTGAAATTATTTTTGGTAGTGTTCGATTGAGAATTTAAAAAGCCGATGCCAGAAATTGAATTTTCTGCACTATCCTTTTTAGACTTTTGCAATATGCGTTTTGGTTCAATTTCCGAAGCAACAATAGAATCAACGAGTTCTGACACGTTAAAACCTGAGCCACTTTTATTAACTAAGCTCAGATAATCAGGTTTATTAACTTCAACCATTTACCACTCCTCTGAGGAGACATACGACATGATTGAGAATTAGTTAAATTCAGTAACTAATTTCGATCTCGATGCGTCTATTTTCTTCGCGTCCAGCCATCGTGGAATTACTTGCGACTGGTGCAGTTTCACCTTTACTCACCGCAGATAGCCTTTCCCCATTGATCAATCCGGTTTGCTGGATCGCCTGCACTACACTCGCGGCACGACCCGCAGCCAAATCCCAGTTATCTCGAAACTGCGCATTTGAAATAGGTACGTCGTCTGTGTGACCAGTGACTGTGATCTCACTCATGGGGCTCATGGCTGACAAAGCTATGCGATCTAAGATGCGTCTGGCTTCGTCAGTTAAGTCTGCAGTTCCCGATGGGAATGCTCCACCAGACCCAACAGTGATAAATACAGCATCTTCTCGTTGTTCAATTTCGACCAATCCTTGGTCTATTTGCTCTTTTAGTGCGACAGTTAGTTCTTGCGTCGTGGTGGATGCTTTCTGCAGTTTTTCTTTTTCTTCTTGAGATGAACCACCTAGTCCTTCCCCGTTTTGAGGTGACGCTTCATTCATAGCTGCGGCCAATTTTTGAAGTTCGCCCTCAATCCCACCAAACAAAACTTCACTGTCAGTTGCACCAGATTGCTCGCGAGCTTCATTCAATGCTTCCAAAGCGTCTGCAATCATTTGACTCACATCCTCATCGGAGGTGCGATCCTCTGGAAAGTTAATGACCACGTTTTCACCTAGTGTTTCAACTTTAACCTCACCGGTATCGATTGCCTTTTGCAGCTGTTTTGCAAGCTCCGTTGCATCCAACTGTTCTGCGCCTTCACCACCTTCGCCCGCAAAATCAGAAGCATCCTGCTTATCTGCCTCACTGCCGTCAGGTGCATCTTCAGTTTTTGTTTGCAGTTCTAGTTCTGGTTCCTGCAGTTCAGTCGTCTGCTGTCTCAAGGTTTCTGTGAGCGCAGGCGTTGGATTTGGACTAAAATTCAACGATATAACTGTTGTACCCTTGGGTTGCTCTACCACGGGCACCACTTTCTGAACACCAAAGGCCTCACGAAGTGAACCTGAAATTTGCTTGAATTTTGGGACATTGAATTCCGCGAATGACAAGATCAACACGAAAAACGCCATCAACAACGTCGCCATATCGGCGAATGTCGCCATCCATGCAGGGGCGCCAGCAGGTGGGCACTTCGGGCATTCCTGCTCGTCTTCCTGTTCTTCGAGAACTTCTTCAGCCATGAATTTTCACTTTCACCTAACCAGCACTCATTTCAAGTTATGCAGCGAGTTCAAATTTACTTTGTAATTTTGGAGGGAGCGCTGAGGCCATTTGGTCTTGAATATTTCGAGGTGACTCACTCCTTGCGATCCCGCGGAGTCCTTCCAACACCATTTCGCGATATACCACTTCATAAGCAGTATAGTATTCAAGCTTACCTTTAATGGGTGCAAAAAGTACGTTAGCAACAAAGGCACCATAAAGTGTTGTCAAAAGCGCAACCGCCATCGCGGGACCAATTGATTTTGGATCCCCCATATTTCCAAGCATCAAAACAAGACCAATCAGGGTACCAATCATCCCCATGGCTGGCGCAACGTCTACCCAACCTTGTACCACCGATTGGTTGGTTTCGTGTCGAGCCTTCATGGATGCTATTTCCGATTTCAGCTGCTTAACCAGCTTTTGTTCATCAGCGCCGTCAACGAGCATCTGCATTCCTTTTTCAAAAAATTTGTCAGGAACTGGTTGCCCCTCTAACGCCATCATTCCGTCTTTGCGCGCCATGCCTGCCAATTCAACCATGCGCTCGACCGTGTCATCCAGTTTTTTAACTGGAGGTAGAAAGGCCTTCGCCATTGCACCGAAGCTCCCCAAGAATATCGGCAACGGATTTGCATACATCACCGCAAAAAAAGTTCCGCCAAAAACAATGAAAATTGATTGAGTATCAATAAATGGAGCAATACCCCCACCGGCGACCATCGCCGCAATGATCGCCCCTACTGCACCTAACAATCCAATTAATGAAGCTAAATCCATGAAAGATCTCCAAATTTACAGTCTTCAACATACAA
>WTJN01000139.1 GCA_011526265.1 Candidatus Arcticimaribacter sp.
TGGTCAAAGCTCATTTCCAGAAGCATGGGTAGTTGGACAATACGAAGTATTGGCACCCCCACGTGGATTCGAACCAACTGCCTTCCCTTTAGGAGAAAAGTAATCAGTAATTTTTGTTCTGCAGATCAATGGGTTGAGGGCAGTAATCTAGCGGCGTGTAGGAATTGTGAACGCCGACAAAGCACCAACCACCGTAGAAAAAATCAGCGTCGATTATTCTGACAGTGCAATCAGCGCTGATTTAAGCGTACTCACCATTTCCAAAAGCTCAGCCTCATCCCTAGCCGAGACCTTGACACCTGATGAGCTGGCATAGAAAAACCGGCTAATCTCCATTCGACGAGATTCGCTAAGGGTGGCCGCGCCTCGAACCGCGAGAAAATCGATAACCATTTTAATCTTCTGATCGGTGGCTGCTTGTATCTCTTTTGCAATGACCGCGTTTGCTGACCGTTCAAAGTCTTCTGCTTCCGGTATCGCATTGATGGTTCGCCACACCTCTATGACGAAATGATCCAAAAAGATCTGCCAACCTTCTTCAAGTGTATCCGTTGATTCTAGCGCTACAGCACACCTAGATAGGTTGTCCGAGAAGTAGAACTGGGCGACCAGTCGCAACAGCTCATCTTTGTTCGGGACATGGTTGTATAACGTTTGACGCGATATAGAGGCGGCGTCGGCCACATCTTGCATGGTTGTCTTTCGCCAACCGTACTTCGAGATCTGGCCAAGGGCAGCTTGGGCTATGGAAATATCTTTTCTGTTCACCTTTACAAAATAACATTTTTTGTCTAGATTTCAATTTTACAAATTTATGATTTTTGTACATTCGTTAAAGTGGAAGGTGAATATGAGTAAGGTTCTAGTAACGGGCGCATCCGGGTTTATTGGGTTGCACTGCATTAACCAGCTACTACAGCAAGGACATGAAGTCCGAGGAACTGTTCGTTCGCTATCGCGCCAACCGGAATTAGTGAAAGCGCTCCAGGACGCGGGTCGAAATACTGCTGACTTTGAATTGGTTGAGGCAGATCTGACCCACCCAGACGGATGGGACACGGCCGTTGAAGGCTGTGACTTCGTATTACACGTCGCCTCACCATTTATTTTGGGTGTGCCAAAACATGAAGATGATCTGATTGTACCTGCCGTCTCCGGCGCTCAATTTGTTGTGTCCGCAGCCATCAAAGCCGGTGTCAAACGGGTCGTGCTGACCTCTTCTGGCGCCTCCATCACAGACACGCACGATGGAAAGACGCATTTTACTGAAGCGGATTGGACAGACACAGAACACCCTAAGACCAGCGCATATTACAAAAGCAAAACCCTGGCCGAGCGCCGTGCTTGGGACCTTATCGAGGCACAAACCGGTGAGACGAACACGGAACTGACAGTAATTAACCCAACCGTTGTTGTCGGCCCCTCTCTGACCCAGGACATCGGCACGTCAAATGAGTTCATCCGGCAAATTGTTGCAGGCAAAGTACCCGCAGCGGCCAACCTTCATTTCGGCTTTGTCGATGTCAGGGATGTTGCAGCGGCACACATAACGGCAATGACACACGAGAAAGCGGCCGGTGAGCGCTTTATCGTGAATGCTAAGGAAATGTGGTTGCTTGAGCTTACAACCTTGCTAAATGAAGCCGGTTTTAAGAAAGCCCCCACAAAAGGAATGCCAAATTGGTTAGTTAAGGTCTTTGGCCTAGTTGACCCAGCTACCAAGCAAATATCACAGCTATTGGATTCAGAGCGTTTCACTCCCGCGGACAAGGCTAAATCCCTATTAGGCTGGCAAGCTATGGATATTGAGGCGTCATTGATCGAAACAGCGGAGCAATTGCGAAGCATGGGACATTGCCCATAGCCTCACAAACAGCAGTAAATCGGAGCACGTATGACTCTTACCAAAATCTTAATTCTCGGGATCGGTCTGATCGGACTGATCGCCTTGGGACTCTATGGCATCGGGAAAAAGTCGGTCTACGCAGAGGCAACCATTCCAGCCAGCCCTCAGTCCGTTTGGGCCGTGTTGACTGAGTTGGAGCGTTACCCGGAATGGAATCCGGCCTTTTCTTCTGCTGTTGGCGACTTGGTCAGCGGAGGGCAAATGAAGTATCAGTTTGTCCAAGATGAGAATACATCTTACGAAGTCCCCGCAACCGTGGTGCAGGTTGAGCCAAGCAGATTGTTAATTCAGCAAGGTGGCATGACCGGCGTTATCACCTATCGACACGAATACCGTCTTGAGCCAGTAGCAGAGGGCACGCTTTTACGAATCTCGGAGAGTTATCGAGGTATCTATGTGCCCTTCTGGAATACAGCGCCGGTCGAACGCGCGTATCAACGTGTAGCAGATGCACTACGAGACCGAGTGGTGGAGTTGGGGTTG
>WTJN01000088.1 GCA_011526265.1 Candidatus Arcticimaribacter sp.
TTGAGTAGGTCAACCACCTGTTTAATATCGCAAAAATTCTGCATTTTACTGCTCCGTTTATTGCGACACGACTTATCTTTGGGTATAATGCAGATGCAGGGATCAGGTGAAGATTTTGGTGAACAAGACGAGGACACCGAAATTCAGAATCTTCCGCTGTATGCAGAGCGTAAAGCCAAAAGTAAATAAACCCTAGTTGATTTTGAGCAATTAGTCAGGCACTCATGCTGTGACTGAAGAAGGACGATGTTTATGAAATGTTGGTGGCCAAACTTGGACAACGAAAGAAATCCGCTAGAGCGTGGCCCAACGACCCGACGTTTGGGTCGTCCTCGCCGCACAGCCAAAGGGACCCTTAGTATTTTAGCCCGTCTTTCAGGAGAAACACTCGCTAGATGGGCAACACGCGCAGCGGGCTGGTTTGGTATTCTTAACGTTTCCGTGCGTTTTGACCGAAGGTTAAATTTATATCTCGTTTACGATGAAGAAATTCATGCATTTTCACATCCTAAACGGTTGTGGACACTTTTTTCTGGCCACGTAGTGCGCGGAAAGTCGCTGGCCTATCAATATCTTCTAGACCAAATTGACTTCACAGATGGTGATCGGATTATAGACGTAGGAGCGAATTCAGGTGATCTCGCACTGTCTTTTCGTGCCATGCAGCGTAAAGTGCACATTGAGGCATTCGAGCCGTCACCGGGTGATTTTACTGCTCTCCAACAGAACCTGGCGAATTGCTCTGCAGTGATTGGTTACAACGCGCATCAAGTTGCTCTATGGAGTGAAAATTCAGACGGTCTCACATTCTACTTGAAGCCAAGAAAAGCTGATAGTTCTATTTTACCGATAGAGGGTGCAACAGAACAAATAAAAGTCCCAGGTAGGCGGTTGGACGACATACTCACATCGACTAGTGTGCGTTATCGTCTGCTTAAACTTGAAGCGGAAGGCGCAGAGCCTGAAATCCTCCAAGGTGCTGAAAATATTCTGCCGTTCGTAGATTATATTTCGGTGGATGTTGGTTTTGAGCGTGGAAAAGCAGCCCTGTCCACATTACCAGAAGTTACAAATTTCCTGTCAGCACGTGGTTTCAAAATAGTAGGGTTTGAAGCTGGTCGATATGTACTGTTGTTCGCTAACGAAAGCTTAGCCGAAACTCAGAACGTTTTGTAGCATAGTTATGAAGCCTGTGTGGGCTATACTTTAGACCCTGAAAACTTTTTATTTTGATCCTATGTGCGCTTTGGAGAGAGAACTATGCACCCTAAGCTCCCGACAAAGGATCTACGTGACTAAAGCATATGGTTCGAATTCAAGGGGAAACCTCTTTGTTGAGTTTCGACCAATTCTGCATTCTGCAACCAACTCAAAATCAGTCCAGGGATCATCCAACTGTCAATGTTACTTTATTTGAGTTTACCACTACAATGCGTTGCCACCGTTTATGCTATTTTTTACAATTTCAGTGGCTACTGACAAAGTGCATTTCAATGTTATTTGCGATAGCATTGTTGTTGTCCCGAACGCAGAAAATATGCGTTCACTTTACGTGTAAATGGAACTCAAAAACAACTTAAAAAGCACTCAAATATCTGGCTTGAAATCTAAAAAATCTTTTAAAAACAATGCAGTGAGATTTTCGTGTGTTCTGGCCGCGGGTACCACGTGTTGGGTGATTTTTCCTTTAAAACAAAGCATGCTTGGCTTATCCTTTGAAAAAGGGAACTCAAAAGGGGTCAAAAAGGAACTCTTTTGGGTCAAAAACGGGTGAGTGCAGATGCGGGAATCAAGTGAAGATTTTGGTGAATAAGATGAGGACATCGAAATTCAGAATCTTCCGCCGTACACAGAGCGTAAAGCCGATGGTATCTATAGATACAGAAGGCGTGTGCCCAAAAACCTCGTGGAGCGTGTCGGGAAAGGGTACCTGTACCGCAATCTAGGGCGTACCAAAAAGGACGTGGTTGGAAACTGGCCCGAAGCCCACGCGGAAGTGGAAGCCATCTTGGATGGGGCGCAGGCAAGTGCTGAGAAGTCTGCTGAGCTCATCAAGCGTAAAGACCACCGAGCCACGATACTCCACTTGGTGGAAGAGGAATATGGCAAGGAAGCAGCACAGCGCCTCGAGGTGGGTGCTGTAGATGACAACCTGGAATATGCTCTGATGGCATTGGCTGATAGACTGGAGGGTCTGTATCCGAAGAAAACCCTCGCATTGCTGCATGGGGCTGTCTTGCCAGAACGCTCTTCTAGCTTTGCTGATGTCTTAGATCAATACACTGAGTTTAAAACAACAGGGTATGACGCAACTGACCACCGACTGAAGGTGAGAATTGCTA
>WTJN01000170.1 GCA_011526265.1 Candidatus Arcticimaribacter sp.
AATCGCGGATGGCTTCGTTTGTGGCATCTTTTAAAGTTTTACTCCCCGATTGGGCCGCGCGAACTTCAGCACCCAGCATCTTCATGCGCGCAACATTGGGTGCTTGCCGCTGGATGTCAAGTTCACCCATGTACACGATACATTCTATGCCCATCAACGCACAAACCGTTGCGGTAGCCACCCCGTGTTGTCCTGCGCCTGTCTCTGCTATAATGCGATTCTTGCCCAATCGTTTTGCCAAAAGAATTTGTCCAATGGTATTGTTGACCTTGTGTGCTCCTGTGTGGCAAAGGTCTTCGCGCTTGAGGTAGATTTTGGTGTTGTACCGTTCCGACAAACGCTTGGCAAAGTACAAGGGCGTAGGACGACCTACATAGGCTTTAAGCAGTTCATCGAATTCTTTTTTGAAGCTGGACTCAGCGGTTATTTTCAAATAATTTTCGCGCAATTCAGCCACATTGGGATACAGCATTTCAGGAATAAATGCGCCACCAAAGTCACCGTAATATCCCTTTTCATCTACATTATAGTTCATAGAGTTCTTTTTTAAACCGGCTCAAAGCCGCAATATCTTTGTTTGCCGGAGAAGTTTCAAATTTACTATTTACATCAATGGCATAAAGCGCCAAATCGGTTTTTAATAATTGTTTAATTTTTTCGACATCCGCTGGGCCAATACCCCCGCTCAAAAAGAAAGGTTTTTGGTTGGGGTAGTCGTTGAGGATGGTCCAATCAAAGCCGTAGCCATTCCCCCCGGGCAAGACCCCTTTGGTGTCGAAAAGAAAATAATCTACCGCTTGCATATAAGGGGTGAGCATGCTAAAATCAAAATGATCTTTGATGGAGAAAGCTTTAATGACCTCGACCTTGAATTGCTTTACCACAGCACAGTAGGCCGCAGTCTCCTCCCCGTGAAGTTGAACCGCCTGCAGTTGGTGTTGTTCCACACAGCTTTGAATATAGTCCAAAGAAGCATCCACAAAGACTCCCGTTTTTTTAATTGAAGAGGGAAGCGATGGGGTGGTATCACTGACATACCGACTGGAAGACGCCCAAAAGATAAAACCCATGTAGTCGGGCTTCAGCTCGCTTAAAGCTGCAATATTCTCCGCCTCGCGCATGCCACATACTTTCAATTTCATGCTTCTAGAGTTTGAATGAATGCTTGTGCTGCCGTTCCAGGATCATTGGTTTTCATGAAATTTTCTCCCACCAAAAAACCTTGGTAACCGTATTGTTTTAGGTCTTGTATGGCTTCTACTTGGCTAATCCCACTTTCCGAAACCTTGACAAAGTCCGCAGGAATTTGCGCGGCTAATTCGCGACTTGTATCCAAAGAAACTTTAAAGGTTTTAAGGTTGCGGTTGTTTACGCCGAGTAAATCCAAGGAGGGCATGATGGACTTCTCCAATTCAGCTTGGTTGTGAACCTCCAATAAGACGTCGAGTTCCAATTGTTTCGCCGCTTTGGAGAGTTGTGCAATCTCGTTGCGCGTTAGCAAGGCAGCGATTAAGAGGATCACATCGGCACCGTGGGCTTTGGCTTCGATCAACTGATATTCATCAACAATAAATTCCTTGCGCAACAAAGGGAAAGCAGTGACTGCTCGAGCGAGGTTGAGGTCTTCTAGGGCTCCACCAAAATATTTCCCATCGGTCAGGACAGACATTCCACAGACTCCGGCGTTTTCATAGCCTTGCGCCACATCGGTTACCGAAAGAGAACAGTTGATGTTTTGCTTGGAAGGGGAACGTCTTTTGTGTTCGGCAATAATGCCGGATCTACTTGCGCGTAAACGTTTGGCCAACGAGTTTGCTGGTCGGTCGAAGAGGGGGGAAGCTTCCCAATAAGAAACAGGGAAGAGACTTTTGCGGTGCGCCACTTCTATCTTTTTGTCGGCAACAATACGGTCTAAAATACTCATACCCTGCTCAAGTTTTGAAGTTGTTTCAATGCTTCAAGGGCTTTCCCCGAGGCAAGTGACTCCTTTGCTTTTTCAAATCCTTCAATGGGAGAAAGTTGCAAGGCCGTGGCTATGGCCATCCCTGCATTGGCACACACTACTTGTTCTTGTGCCTTTGTTCCTTGGTTTTGAATCACATTCATAAAGATTTTAGCCGAAGAATCTACCGAGTCACCCCCTGCAATTTCCGCTGCTTGTAAGGGCAAAACCCCAAAGTCTTGCGGTGTAAGCACGCGTTCGCTATTTTGACTAAAGGCTTTCGTGGGGCCAGTTAACGAAATTTCGTCATAGCCGTCGAGGGCGAACAGTACGGTAAAGTTGGTATCGGTTTTTTGGAATAAGTAGTGGTAGAGACGCGCGAGTTCCAGATTGAATAC
>WTJN01000018.1 GCA_011526265.1 Candidatus Arcticimaribacter sp.
TGGTCGTACACTGCATCGGGGGCCGTGGCCAAAGGGGTGTCGTGTCCCGCTCGGGCAATGGCCGCATGAATGCTGTCCAAAGCCACCTTGTTGGCGTCGTAGAGTACCATGAACTGGTGGGAAGGGATATCCCATTGGGCCGATTTAACCCCTTTGAGGGCATAGGCGGTTTTCTCGATACGGGCTTTGCACATGCCGCACACGCCTTTGACCTCGAATTGGGTTTTTTGAATGTCTTTTTTTTGTGCCATTAGCGAAAAAGTCGCCAAGAACAATAGTCCAAAAAGCAGTTGTTTTTTCATTTTATTGTTATTTTAAATTAACCCGCAAGCCGGCATAAATGACGCGTCCAAAGATAGGGGCAAAGACCAAACTGGCATCAAAATTTCTACCAAAAGGTTGATCGACACCAATCAAGGGGTTTGCTTGTTGAATATTGGTGAGGTTTTCGCCGCCCACATACACCTCCATTTTCGGAGAAAATACACGAGTCCACTGTGTTTGAAGCAACCCGTAGGGCGCAGAGCGGAAGCCTGCACCGTCGCGGGGGTTGTCGGGCAATCGCTGGGCTCCCACCTGATGCAAGGTCATGTCGGCCCGCCAACCGCGCCCTGCACCATTGATATTGTTGTATTCCACATTCGCAAAAAAGCGGTGTCGTGGTTGCAAAGGCATTTGTTTTTTACCCGACCGATAGGTGGTCTCCACACGATAGTTTTTATAGGCCAAACGCAAGGCCGTGTTGCGCAACGGCACATAGTCTACCGAGAGCTGCAGGCTTTGTGCTGTACTGGACCCGTCGAGGTTGTAAAATTCAATGTAACGTGCGCGCTCCCAATCGACCACCACTTGGTTAACAAAATCAGTGATGTACAGGTCGAAGGTAACGTCCCCTTGCTGATTGAACAGGCTGAATCCTTGGCGGAAACTGCCGCCATAATTCCATGCAATTTCGGGGTCCAAGCCATAGATGTTACCGCCTTGTTGAGCAATCAGCACGCTGCGGTTGGTGGCAAAAAGCGGTTGATTTTCGGCAAAGATATTCGCCGCTTTGCGCCCCTGCCCCAGAGAAAAACGCAGCACCGAGCGCTCCCAAGGGGTATAGCGCAAGTGCAATCGAGGGGTGAGAAAAGTCCCTAGCCGGTTGTGATGATCGAGCCGCAGTCCTGCCACCAGCTGCACCGCTGTTCCCCCGTCGTAGGTGTATTCAAAAAATGCGCCCACCGAACGATCGGTCCGTTGATAGATTTGCGCATCGACGGTTTCGTCGAAGTGGTCCCAATAAAAACTAAGGCCCGATTTGAATTTGTTGAGGGTATTGCCCAAAATAGAGTTGAACAAAAAACTGCTGAAAAAACTGCGGTGGGTGATGTCGTATTGCCGGAGACCAAAATAGGCCTCCTGCTCGTGCTGGCTATAGGCCATTTGCAGTCCCATGCTTTGGTAGGTAATCAACGGAAAAACATAGCCTGTTTTAAGCGCGGCATCCATGCGGCGGGTTTTGATTTCGCTTCCCCAATGGTTGGTGGTGAACCGATCGGTGGCTGGAGAAAAATCCAGCGCCCCGGTCTGCTTGTCGTCTGTGAGGTAGCGCCAATTGAAAAAACCCACGATCCCTTTTTCGGGATGGGTGTACTGCCAGCGATTCATCACATTGAATTGATTGGCCAGAGGCATGTCGAGAAATCCATCGGCATTGTTATCGGTGCGGCGCCCGCGTCGGTTGGCGTGCAGATAGGCCCCCGTGCTCCAGCGGGAAGACACCGTGCGGTTGAGATGCAGGTTGCCCTCCTGCCGGCCATTGCCCGAGGTGAAAAGGTTGAGAAAGAAAGGACTGTCCGAAAAAGGTTTTTTCAATTCGGTATTGATTTGCCCAGCAATGCTTTCAAAACCATTGATGACGCTTCCAGCGCCCTTGGTGATCTGAATGCTTTCGACCCAGGTGCCTGGCGTAAAAGTCATGCCGTAGACCTGCGCCGCTCCCCGTACCGAGGGGATGTTTTCCTCGGCAATCAATACATAAGGACTGGACAAGCCCAACATTTTGATTTGCTTGGTGCCGGTGAGTGCATCGGAAAAATTGATGTCGATGGAGGGGTTGGTCTCAAAACTTTCGGAGAGATTGCAACAGGCTGCTTTGAGAAGTTCGGCACTGCTGACCGTCATCACGTTTTGGGCCTCTAGATACGATTTCTGTAGCGTTTTTTTACGCTGAACAACTTCCACCTCGTTCAAGCTTTCACCCTTGTTGGGCGATAAATAGTGAATGATGGTATCGGTGGTATTGGTCACGACAAGCGTGGCCGTTTGAAACCCCAAGTATTGAATGACCAGCACATTGGTGTCGGGATGGCGGTTGATTTGAAAAGTGCCTTCCTCATCGGTGACGCCGCCAACAGCGGTAGATTGCCAATAGACACTGGCCCCCGCAAGGGGAATATCGGCTCCGTTTTCTTGGGTATAGACAACACCCCGGACCGTGGATTGTGACCACAGCGAGGCGGTCAAAAAAAAGAATATGATTGAAAAGTATGTATGCATGATAAATGGTGTGAAGATGAAAAATGGGATGAAAAACTCAACCGATTTTCTCTTCATACACCATCAAGGCACAGTAATAGAGGTATTTTTTTTCTGATTTTGGTGGTGGACGTAGTAGGCACTTCCCAAGTTTAGGGCGACGTAGAAGCGCAGGTGCAGGGACAAACAAGGGCTGTGCAATAACTCCCTGCTCCCCGAGGTCTTCAAAAGCTGTAATGTGCTGTGCATCGTCGTTTTGCGCGATGATCAATTCATCGGCACAACAGGACTTTTGGGTCAATATTGGGGTAGGGCTTTCTTTCTCTCCTTCGGGGGCCTCCATGCCGCAATTCTTTGGATGAAAAGCGGAAGAAATCTGCGCCACATGCCCCCCACAATAGTGGATGTTGAACGCCACGCCCACCTTGCTCTGTAGGAAAAAAAACAAGAGTAAAAAAGCACGGAAAGTGTTCGGGTTCAGCCGTTTCATCGCTCAAAGATAGCGAAATTACAACAATTGCACGCCCATGCCCAGGGCCATGAGCAGCATGAGGGAGTTTTCAATCAATGTAGCTTCGGTCATGGGCAACTTTAAGGCCGTGCCCAAACACGCACATTGAATGGTGGTTTTTTTGCGCAACTGTTGTATAACGCCCCAAGTGGTGGCGCCTAAAACAACGCCGGTGATGCCCAAAGCATAGGGCACGGCCCAAGCGTATAAAAAACAAAGGCCCAAAGCGGTTTCCAAAAAGGGATACAACCAGCCGTAGAAAGAAAAACGGCGCGCAATGGGATCGTACATGGCAAAGGACGCAGGAAAGCCGCTGTAGTCCAAGAATTTGAAAAACGCAAAAACAAGATAAAACATCCCCATAAAGACCCGCATAAATGCCGTTGCACCTTGTCCAAAAGTGAGCAGGAAAGTACTGACAAACAGATAACCAAAAATTAAAAAAAGCGGACGCAACTGTTGCCATTTTGCGGTGGAAGGGGACGCTTCTTCAGCGGCCGTCACCGTATACTTGGCGCCCAACTGTTGGGCAATGGTGGTTAACGGCACAGGGGCATCACTTTCAAAAGAAGCGGCGCCCGTAGACAAATCCACAGCCACGGCGTCGACCCCGGGCATCGCGGCTAACTTTTGGGTGACAGATTTTTGGCAATTGCCACAAGTCATCCCCGTGATATTGATGTGCTGCTTCATGGGATAAATGTACGGTTTTTGTTAGGAAAAAGTGGATAAGTTATTTTTCATGAATCGCCGTCTAAAAAGCGGGCTATTCGCTATTTTTGTTAAAATTTTTTAATGATCGATTACGACGCTCTTCTCGACCAATGCGCCGTCCTTCTGCAGGATGAATCGGCCACCAACGATGTGCTGCTCACCAAGATCTGCGCCTTGCTCAAAAAAGAAGTGAACCACTACGACTGGGTGGGATTTTATTTTGCCGAGCACGCCACCAAAACGCTGCACTTGAAAGCCTTTGCAGGTACCCCAACCGATCATACAGTGATTCCTTTTGGCAAAGGAATCTGTGGACAAGTGGCGGAGTCCAACCAAACTTTTCTTGTTGAAGACGTCGCAGCACAAGACAATTACATCGCTTGTGATTTGCACGTCAAATCAGAAATCGTGGTGCCGCTGTTTGTAGAAAAAATGAACGTCGGGCAAATCGATATTGATTCGAACACCATCAACGCCTTTAGCCCTAAAGACGCTGCTTTTTTAGAAGAACTCAACGCACTCATCGCACATACATTATTTTAGACATCCGCTCATGACTACAACCAAAAAAATCACCTCTGCCCTGATCTCCGTTTTCGACAAAGACGGACTTGCCCCCATTGTGCAACAATTAGACGCGCAGGGCGTGACCATTTATTCCACCGGAGGTACCGAGAAATTCATACGTGAACTTGGTATTGCCGTGGTTCCCGTGGAAGATATCACTTCTTACCCCTCTATTTTGGGCGGGCGGGTCAAGACCTTACACCCCAAAGTCTTCGGCGGGATTTTAAATCGTCAACACGAGGCGCAAGATCAGCAAGAACTGGCCGATTACGCCATTCCGCAAATAGACTTGGTTATTGTCGACCTCTACCCGTTTGAAAAAACCGTGGCTTCCGGGGCGGAAGAACAAGCCATTATCGAAAAAATTGACATTGGCGGAATTTCTTTGATTCGCGCTGCTGCGAAAAACTTTGCCGATGTCCTCTGTGTGTCCAACAAAGAAGACTATGCCGCATTGTTGACGTTGCTTGAACAAAAAGAAGGGCGTACCGAACTGGAGGACCGCAAGTATTTTGCCACAAAAGCGTTTGCCGAGTCATCGCATTACGACACGGCCATATTCAATTACTTCAACAGCGATACTGCGGCCAACGAAGATCTCAAGCTCAGCATAAAAACCAGCAAAGCACTGCGCTATGGCGAAAACCCCCACCAAAAAGGGCGTTTTTTTGGCCCGCTCGAAGAGCTGCTTGAACAAGTGCACGGAAAAGCCGTTTCCTACAACAACCTCTTGGACATTGACGCGGCGGTGAATTTGATGCTGGAATTCCAAAACGACGATCCCACCTTCGCGATACTGAAACACAACAACGCCTGTGGATTTGCCACACGTCCTCAATTGGCAGACGCCTATGCGGCGGCATTGGCCGGCGATCCCGTTTCGGCTTTTGGCGGAGTGCTCATTGCCAATCGACCCATTGATCTGGCCACGGCAACGCAAATCCACGATTTGTTTTGTGAAGTCGTTATTGCCCCCGGCTATGCCGACGATGCACTGGCCGTACTGAAAGGAAAAAAGAACCGCGTTCTCTTGATTCAAAAGCCTGTTGCCCTTGACAGCCTGAGTGTGCGCACTTGTCTGAACGGGTACCTCGTGCAAGAAAAAGACCAGCGCACCGATAAAGCAGCCGACCTAACCACCGTGACCAAAAAAGCGGCGAGTACCCAAGAAACCAGTGACCTGCTCTTTGCGTCAAAAATTTGTAAACACACCAAGTCCAACACCATCGTCTTGGTCAAAAATGGTCAGCTCCTCGCCTCGGGAACCGGGCAGACCTCTCGGGTCGATGCCTTGCGACAGGCCATTGACAAAGCCAAGAGTTTTTCCTTAGACCTTGAAGGTGCGGTCATGGCCAGCGATGCTTTTTTTCCCTTTCCCGACTGTGTAGAAATTGCCCACCAATCAGGGGTCTCGGCCGTTATTCAGCCCGGTGGCTCGATCAAAGACCAACTCTCCATTGATTTTTGCGATGCCAATGCAATGGCAATGGTATTTACTGGGATTCGGCATTTTAAACATTAAATTTCTTAACTTTGATTTCCACGTAAACATTTTAGGGGGTATTCATGGGATTTTTTGACTTTTTAACCGAAGAAATTGCAATTGACTTAGGAACAGCCAATACGCTAATCATTCACAAAGACAAAGTGGTGGTGGACAGCCCGTCCATTGTAGCGGTTGACCGCTCGACCAACAAGGTCATTGCCATTGGTCATGAAGCCAGTATGATGCAAGGCAAAACCCACGAAAACATCAAAACAATTCGCCCGTTGAAAGACGGTGTCATTGCGGATTTTAACGCTTCGGAAAAAATGATCAGCATGCTGATTAAAAGCGTTCCCACCCTAAAGAATAAAATGGTTACCCCGTCACTCAAAATGGTGATTTGCATTCCCTCGGGGATTACGGAAGTGGAAATGCGTGCCGTGCGCGAATCGGCCGAGCGGGTGAATGGCAAAGAAGTCTACCTCATCCACGAACCCATGGCTGCGGCCATCGGAATCGGCATCGACATCAAACAACCCAAAGGGAACATGATTGTCGATATTGGTGGAGGAACCACCGAGATTGCCGTGATCGCCCTTTCGGGAATTGTTTGCGATAAATCGGTAAAGATTGCAGGGGATGTCTTCACCAACGATATTGTTTACTACATGCGTCGCCAACACAACCTTTATGTGGGCGAACGCACAGCAGAAAAAATAAAAATCAATATTGGTGCTGCCTTAGAGGATTTGGAAAATCCACCGGAAGAAATGTCTGTGCAAGGCCGTGACCTGTTGACCGGAAAACCCAAGCAAGCCATGGTGTCCCACCGAGAAGTCGCCCGCGCATTGGACAAGTCGATCTTGCGGATTGAAGACGCCATCATGGAAGCACTGTCACAAACCCCTCCCGAATTGGCAGCGGACATTTACAACACCGGAATTTACTTAGCCGGCGGCGGCTCCATGCTCCGTGGATTGGACAAACGCATTTCGCTAAAGACGGATCTCCCGGTCTACATCGCCGAAGATCCCCTGCAAGCCGTAGTTCGCGGAACGGGGATTGCCCTGAAAAATATTGATCACTACCGTACCATCCTTATCAAATAAAGATAACCCATGCAGTGGATCATCAATGCCATCCTCCGCTACAAGAACTTTATCCTTTATTTATTTTTACTTTTTTTGGGCTTGATTTTTTCGGGAACCCACAGCGGGTTGCACCGCAACAAGTTGGCGCAAACCAGTTTATTCATCGCGGGGGTTATCCATCAACCCTTTAAAGATTTGACCAACTACTCACGGTTGATTCAACAAAACCAAGCGCTACTGCAAGAGAACAACACCTTAAAAAACTTGGTCCTTGAACGATTTGAGCAAAGTGAGTTTCTGGCTCTGGAAGAAACCAACTTGGCAGGGCCACAATTTTGGTCACTTCCGGCCAAAGTGATCCGCAACAGTTATACCCGATCGAAAAACATACTCTTGATCGACAAAGGGCGTGCAGACAAAGTAGCACCAGACATGGCCGTGATTGGACAAAAAGGGATTGTGGGCATTGTCAACCGTACCAGTAATGGCTATGCTTCGGTGTTATCCATCCTCAACCTCGACGTCAAAATCAATGCGAAGTTCAAGCATTCTAGTGTTTTTGGGTCTTTGCAGTGGAGCGGTAGACAACCCAACCTCATGCGCTTGGAAGACGTATCGGTGATCAATCCCATTGCATTGGGCGATACCTTGGTCACGGGGGGGATGTCTGCCTATTTTCCAGAAGGCATTCCTATCGGCACCGTTGCAAGCGTTGATACTCCCGAAAATGGAGGGTATTATGACATTACCGTCGAATTGATCAATAACTTGACGGACCTTGAATATGTATATGTCATTGGCAACAAAGACCGAAAAGAAATCATTGAATTAATTGACGAAAACCCATGATTCAATATTACACCCGTTTTTTTGCTTTTGCCTTGGGGCTTTACTTTGCTCAAATCCTGATTTTTGATCACGTGAATCTCTTTGGCTTCGCCAACCCAGCCGTCTATGTAGCGGTTTTGTTGTTGTATCGGTTAGACATGGATCAATTTGGTTTTCTCCTGCTCGCCTTTTTCTATGGTCTGCTTTTGGATCTGATTACACAAACTGCAGGGGCACACACCATTGCTTGCCTCACCACTGCTTTTGTTCGTCCCAAACTGGCACAATTTAGTTTTGGCAATAATGTAGACAACCCAGCCACTTTGTTTACCCAAACCCTGACCAACAACCGCCTGTTGTACTTGGGGTTGATGCTTTTGATTCACCAACTTCTCTTCGCGTTCATGGCCTATTTTAGCTGGCAACACGCTTTCCGAATTGTACTCTATGGGGTGACCAATGCCCTTTTTAGCTTTCTGGTGATCGCTCCTTCCATTTCCCTTTTTAGACCCAAAAAATAATGCGCACCTATTTGTTACAAAGCATTACGGTAATTGTGGCGGGGATATTTCTCTATCGTCTGCTCGACCTTCAGGTGTTGAACACCAACTATCAAACCCTCTCGGAGAATAATGCCGTATTAGAAATCGCCGAATATCCCGAGCGGGGATTTATCTACGACCGCAACGGCACACTTTTGGTGGCCAACCAACCGGCCTATGATGTCATGATCATCCCGGAAAACGTCTCCCCATTTGACACCTTGAGTTTTTGCCAACTGACTGGAATTTCTAAAAAACAACTCATCAAAAACCTGCGAAAGGCTCGGCGCTACTCCAAACGGCTCCCATCGGTCGTGGTGAATCAAATTTCAAAAGAAACCTATGCACGGCTGCAAGAACAAATGTGGAAGTTTGAAGGGTTTTTCATTCAAAAGAAATCCCTGCGCGAGTACCGCACCCAACACGGCGCCAATGTTTTGGGCTATGTGAGTGAGGTCAACAACAACGATATGCGCAAAGACCCCTATTATCGTCTGGGGGAAATTATTGGGCGACAAGGGGTAGAAAAATCCTACGAAACTGCTTTGCGGGGAAGCAAGGGCAAAAAATTTCTGCAAAAAGACCGTTTCAATCGCATCATGGGCACCTACAAAGAGGGCAGTTACGATGTGCCCCCGGTTCCAGCACAGGACATTCAACTCACCATCGATGCTGCACTGCAAGCCTATGGAGAAAACCTGATGCAAAACAAACGTGGCGGCATTGTTGCCATCGAGCCCGCAACGGGCGAAGTGTTGGCCTTGGTGAATGCGCCTTCCTACGACCCCAGTATCTTGGTAGGAAGAAAACGATCGGCGAATTACCGCAAACTGGCCAACGACAGCTTGGCCAAACCCTTGTTCGACCGTGGACTTTTGGCTCAATACCCGCCAGGGTCGCCTTTCAAAACCCTCAATGCCTTGATTGCTTTGCAAGAAAAGGTGATTACCCCAAAAACAAAATACCGCTGCAACAAAGGGCATTATTACGCCCGTGGGGCCTTTATGGAATGCCACTGCAAACGCGGCACCAAAAACGACCTGACCAAAGCGATCTATCGATCGTGTAATACCTATTTTTCCAATACTTATCGGGAGATTATCGATAAGTTCGACACCCCAGAGGAGGGAGTAGACCAATGGAAAGAACATTTAAAAAGCTTTGGACTGGGCAATTATTTGGGCTACGATTTGTCGATCGGTCGACCGGGACATGTCCCCGGTGCTGCCTACTACAACCGCGCCTACCAAAAAGGACAATGGAAAGCCCCCACCATTATCTCCAATGCCATTGGTCAAGGGGAACTCCTAACGACCCCCATTCAATTGGCCAATTTCACAGCAGCCATTGCCAATCGTGGGTACTACTACACCCCGCACTTTGTCAAGAAAATTGGGAAAGACACCGTGGCCAACCAACTGGAGCGTAAAACAACAAGTATTGACCCGGAACATTTTGATGTCGTGATCGACGGCATGCATAAAGTGGTAGAGAAAGGCACCGCGCGCATTGCACGCATTCGCGGAATTGAGGTCTGTGGCAAAACCGGAACGGCCGAGAACTTCACGCGCATTGATGGAAAAATTACCCAGTTGACCGATCATTCCATCTTTGTGGCCTTTGCCCCCAAAGAAAACCCACAAATCGCCATTGCCGTGTTTATTGAAAACGGCTACTGGGGAGCCCGATGGGCAGCGCCCATTGCCAGCTTGATGATCGAAAATTATTTGACCGGAGACACCCGACGACCAAGCCTTGAGCAAAGAATGCTCAATGGCAGTTTGGAAGAAGAATATCTCAAACCCATTTCGGGACAACCCTTTGTCATCAATGAATAGCAACTTTCGACTCGACTGGCTGAGCTTGCTGCTTTACCTTTGTTTGGTCACCATTGGCTTGGTCAACATCTACTCAGCCACCTATGATGAAGCAGCAACCTCCTTTATTGCATTGAGGAGTCCCATGGGCAAGCAAGTCTTTTTTCTATTCCTTAGCTTGGGCGCCATTGCCTTTATTCTGGCAGCGCCGTTCAAGTTCTTCGAACGCTTTTCCAGTCTCATCTATTTGGTGGTCATCATACTTTTAATCGGGCTTTTCCCTTTTGGAAGCACCATTTCTGGAGCACGGTCATGGTACTCCTTTGGTGTGATGAACCTTCAGCCGGCCGAATTGGCCAAAATGGCGGTCGCCCTTGCTGTGGCCAAGCTGCTGAGTGAAATTCAGGTTGATATTCGACGCTTTAAATCACTCCTACAAGTGGGCGGGGTGATTCTCCTTCCGGCCTTTTTGATTGTCTTGCAGCCCGATCCTGGGTCAGCCTTGGTCTTTGGAGCTTTTTTGTTTGTCCTCTTCCGCGAGGGCCTCTCCACACCCATCATGCTCACCATTGCGGGACTGGTTGTCCTCTTTATCCTCACCTTGGTCGCCCCACTTCCGTTTGTCTATGTCAGCATACTTTTTGTGGTGATTTCGTTGTACTTTTTTTCCAAACGCGTCAATGACAAAACACCACTACTCGCCTATATTCTCAGTGTATTGATCAGTATTGGGTACGTCTATTCGGTCGATTATATCTTCAATGAAATTTTTGAACAACGCCACCGCGACCGTTTCAATATTGTTTTGGGAAAAGAAGTGGATACCCAAGGGATTGGGTATAATTTGAACCAATCTAAAATTGCCATTGGATCTGGTGGATGGGAAGGAAAAGGATTCCTTCAGGGCACACAAACCAAAGGTGGATTTGTTCCCGAACAACATACCGACTATATTTTTAGCACCATTGGAGAAGAGTGGGGTTTTGTTGGCAGTGCCGCGGTTGTGCTTTTATTTACGCTACTTATTCTTAGAATATTGGGGAGGGCAGAGCTGCAAAAAAATAAATTTTCACGGATTTACGCCTACGGCGTGGCGAGTATTTTCTTTGTACACTTTGTCGTCAATATTGGCATGTCTATTGGCTTGGTGCCCACCATTGGGATTCCTCTGCCTCTAGTGAGTTATGGCGGGTCAAGTCTACTGGCCTTTTCGCTGTTACTGGGGATTTATTTGAATTTGGACGGCAATCGGCTCAACGAGACTTCGTTCTAACATCCAACAGATCCCGCAAGCGATTGCCCAATAACATGAAAGACAATACAGTGAGCATAATGGCCAATCCTGGTATAAGGGCCATATAGGCTTTTCCCAAGAGCATGTAGGGAAAATGATCTTTGATCATTCCTCCCCAACTCGCCATGGGTGGTTGCACCCCTATACCGAGAAAGCTCAATCCGCTTTCGATGAGGATCGCACTGGCAAAATTGGCCGTTGATATGACGATTAGACTGGGAACGATCAAGGGAAAAATATGGTGTAGAAAAATCCTGAAATGGGAAAACCCAAGCACCGACGCAGCCGCAATAAAGTCTTCTTTTTTGAGGGCCAAAACTTGCCCACGGACAAGGCGTGCCACATCCACCCACATCGTAAGGCCCACAGCAACAAACACCTGCCAGAAACCTTTCCCCAACGCCAAAGTGAGGGCGATGACCATCAGTAAACTGGGAATGCTCCAGGTGACATTGATGAGCCATTGAATGCCTTGATCCAATCGCCCGCCCCAATAGCCAGCCATCCCTCCAAGTAGAATCCCTATGATGAGCGAAATAATGACCGCTACAAAACCAATGGCCAAAGACACACGCGCACCAAAAAGCATCCGACTTAGGAGATCGCGTCCAAATTTATCGGTTCCCCACCAAAAAGTTGTCGACTGAAAAAGTCGCTGACTGACCGTTGGTGTCGATTGAGCCGCACTAAATGCCACCTTGGGCAAGACATTGAAAAGGGTTTTGGGCTGGCCAATGGTATGATAAAACAAGGTGTCATTGCGCCAAAAAAATTCATCTATTGGACGATCTCCACCCTTTTGTTGGTTTATTTCATCAGCGACCATGAAAAAGCATTGAAACCCCGGGGGTTTCGAATGAATCTCCAAGTGCATTTGATTGGCGTTGGGTGAGTTGTCTGGAGCAATAGTCCCCGCCAATGCCGCAAGTAAAGCACACAAGACGATGAATCCGCCGCTCAGCAGTGCTAAGGGATCGCGTAATAGCTGTTGGACAACCGTTGGCAATTTCAAGGAAAACTATTTTATACTAGCCACTGGCGCGGTGTTTTTTTGCAAGCGTTGCAAATCTTGCAGCACATTGATGGCTTCATCCACGTAGATGTCTTTTCCCAAACTCTCCTCCCAACGACGTCTTTTTTCTATCGACACACTGTCCTTCTGTATGGCCGAAAGATCAGCCCTTAAGGGCGAGAATTGTAAGCCATTGACATAATCGTTCAGCTCCTTGAAACGTGCAGATAGCGAGTCCGTTTTTGCTTGCTTGGCCGTGTAGCGGTCGTAGTTGAGGCTATATTGGGTGTCTTCTTGGCGCGACTTGACCCATTGGGCTTGTTGATCAATCAGCTGGACAAAAGGATGGTCGCCCAAACGTTCTTTGCTCCGCTTGATGGCGTAATTGTACTGTTGCCCATCGGACCAAGTTTGATACTCCGCTGGGGTAATCTTATCCCACGGCAAAGGGTTGTCTTGATCTTTCTCGCCAGTATCGATATAGGCGTAGCGGTTGGGGAAAACAATGTCGCTTTTCACCCCTTCCAATTGTGTTGATCCGCCGTTGATGCGGTAAAATTTATCGGTGGTAACCTTGACTGCACCCAAGTCACCATAAGTATTCCCCGTGATCACTTGATTGAGGTTGATGAGGTTTTGCACGGTTCCTTTACCAAAGGTTTGTTTGCTGCCCAAGACCACGGCCCGTTTGTAATCCTGCATGGCCGCCGCTAAAATCTCAGAGGCGGAAGCCGAAAATTCATTGACTAAGATCACCAAAGGGCCGTCCCATTCGATGTTGGGGTCTTTGTCTTTTAAAATTTGCTTTTGGCCGCCTGTAGATTTTACTTGCACCACGGGACCGTCTTCGATAAAATAGCCGGCCATGTCTACCACGGTTTGAAGCGACCCACCGCCGTTGTTGCGGAGATCCAAGACAATCCCTTGTACGCCTGCTTGTTTTAATTTTTTGAGTTCTTTTTTGATGTCGGTGGCCGCATTTCGACTGCCGTAGTCGGTAAAGTCTACATAAAAACGAGGCAGATTGATGAGTCCAAACCGCTGTTGGTCTTTCTCAATCACCGTTGATTTGGCAAAGGCTTCCTCCAATTCGATGACATCGCGGGTGATGGGAACTTCAACAATGGACCCGTCCACTTTTTTGATGGTAAGAAACACTTGTGTTCCTTTGGGACCTTTGATGAGTTTGATCACATCGTCCAAACGCATGCCTACCACATCGACGGGGGTTTCGTTCACTTGGGCTACTTTTTGGATTTTATCGCCCGGTTCGATGATTTTACCGCGCCAAACCGGCCCTCCAGAAATGACCTCAACGATCTCTATTTCTTGATTTCGCTTGGACAAACGCGCGCCAATGCCTTCAAATTTCCCTGAAATGTTTTGATCAAAACGGTCTTTCGCACTGGGGGCTAAATAACTGGTGTGCGGATCAAATTGCAGCGCAATGGCATTGACGTAGATCGAAAAATAATCGTTGCGGTTTAAGTCGTCGCGGGCTTCGAAGAAGTAGCGCATATCCTCCTGAAGAATTTCACGGGTCTCCTGCTCAAGGGCAGCATCGCTTTTCATTGTATAGCTAGGGTCTTCTTCTTTCTTTTTTGTTTCGGTTTCTTTCAGCCCTGTGTAAATCCCCAGCGCATTGAATTTTAAATATTTTCGCCACACCTGTTTGAGTTCTGAAAGTGATGCTGCAAAGGGCTGATTTTCATAATCAAAGTCATAGGTCTCTTGCCGGGTAAAATCAAACGGCTTTTCCAACAAGGCGGGAAAAAATCCTTTGACTTGCGTCATGCGCTGCATGAATTTTTCAAACGATTGGTTAAAAAAATCAATTTTAGCCGCTTTGATTTGATCATCTAATTTGTGCTTGTAGCTGCGAAAATTATCGATGTCTGCCTGTATGAAAAAATGATGCCGACCGTCCATTCCATTGAGGTAGTTCATGAACACATTTTCTGAAAAATCGTCATCGATATCGGCGGGAGAAAAATGTCCTCTGTTCAATACAAAGGCCACCAACTCGATGAGTAGTTTGTCTTTGGACGGGTTGAGAGGGGTTACCGAGTTGAAAGCAAGCAAGCCTCCGAAGCCGGCGAGCAATAGGGCAAATCCAAATTTCTTTTTCATGGGTCAAACAATAATAGGAACGAATATATCGAATTGCCCAAGGCTATACAAACAAGGGCCTGTTTTTGACGGGATTTTAACACGGAGGCCAACGAAATGTTTACCTTAGCAAAAAAAGCACCATGAAACAACGACCATTGATTTTAGTCACCAACGATGACGGGATCACAGCCCCAGGCATCCGGCAGTTGATCGCGGTGATGAACACCATTGGTGATGTGGTGGTGGTCGCACCCGACAGCCCACAGTCTGGGATGGGGCATGCCATTACGATCAATTCAACGCTTTATTTGACCAAAATCAAAGTAGACGACGGGCCACAGCAAGAATACCAATGCTCCGGTACACCAGCCGATTGTGTAAAACTGGCCATCAATGAACTCATGGACCGCAAGCCCGATTTGTGTGTTTCGGGGATCAACCATGGGTCGAATGCCTCCATCAATGTGATTTATTCGGGCACCATGAGTGCCGCTATTGAGGCAGGGATCGAAGGGGTTCCCGCGATAGGGTTTTCTCTGTTGGATTATCGCTGGGAGGCCAACTTTTCCATTTTAACTCCCTTCATTGAGAAGATTACCCGAAAAGCTCTCGAACACAAAATGCCCCACGACGTGGTGTTGAATGTCAACTTTCCCCGCTGCGAAGCCCATGAGATCAAAGGAATTAAAGTGGCACGGCAAGCCAAAGCGCACTGGGTAGAGAAATTTGACAAACGCCGCAGTCCCATGGGTAAAGACTATTACTGGTTGACCGGGGAATTCATCAACGAAGACAAAGGCGAAGACACCGACGAAGCGGCCCTCACGGAAAACTATGTTTCCATTGTGCCCACCCAATTTGATCTCACCGCACATCACGCCATACAACAGCTCAATACCTGGGGACTCAATGAGTAGTGAACGCATTTTGGGGATGCTTTTGACCTTTGGACTCACTGCCTTGGGCATGTTGCTCTTTACCCTTTATTTTTCAGAAGGAGGAATCATCGAAAGCATAGAAGTGCTCTACAACGAGGGGAAACTAGGGGCATTGATTAGCCTTGGGGCATTGCTCAATCTGCCTGTTTTTTTCTATTTACTGCGGGACAATCGGTTTGAGATGGCCTATGGCATGGTTACCCTCTTGCTGCTTTTGGCTGCATTAATTGCCTGGTTAAAACTCGCCTAAATGAAGTACTACGTCATTGCTGGAGAAGCCTCTGGAGACTTGCACGGTGCGAAACTCATTCAACAATTGATGGCCAATGACCCCCAAGCAACAATCCGTTTTTGGGGGGGAGATAAAATGCAAGCGGCGGGAGGAAAGATGGTCAAACACTACAAAGAATTGGCCTTCATGGGCTTTTGGGAGGTCATCAAAAACCTTCGAACCATCCTGAACAATCTAGCCTTTTGCAAAAAAGATATTGCCGCTTTTTCTCCAGACGTTATCATTTATATCGACTATCCGGGTTTCAATATGCGGATCGCACAATGGGCGCGGGAGCAAGGCTACAGGAATCATTATTACATCAGTCCACAAATATGGGCATGGAAAGAAAACAGGATCAAAAAAATAAAGCGGGATCTGGATGAACTTTATGTTATCCTCCCGTTTGAAACGGACTATTATCGGGAGAAACATCAGCACGACGTTACTTTTGTGGGGCATCCGCTGGTAGAAATTATTGCAGAGGAAGAGGAAAAACCCTTTGATGATGCTTTTCCTTTTCTTCTTCCTGACCAGCAAGTTGTAGCGTTACTTCCGGGGAGTCGCAAACAAGAAATTGAAAAAATGATGCCGCTTTTTCTCGAGGTGGCCACCGCCTTTCCTCAGCACCAATTTGTCATTGCCGCTGCCCCTGGAATACCGGTTGAGTGGTACGCACAATTCACCCAGCAGGCGCAAATTCATTTGGTACACCAACAGACCTACAGCCTTCTTCGCATTGCCGATGCCGCGTTGGTGACCAGTGGAACCGCAACCTTAGAGACCGCTCTTTTTGGTGTTCCGCAACTGGTTTGCTATCGCAGCAGTTGGATCAGTTATTGGATTGCCAAACGCGTGGTGAAGCTAGAATACATCTCATTGGTCAACTTGATTTTAAACAAAGCGGTGGTCCCCGAATTGATCCAAGGCCAGTGCAATGTGGATGAAATCACCCAGCAACTGAATGCTTTGTTCACCGATGCGGTACAAACCAAAATGAAGGCCGATTACGATCGCATCAAAACCGTACTGGGTAAAAACAAAGCCAGTGCATTGGTCGCACAAAAAATCCGCCAAGCACTCGATTAAAATTTTTCCTACCTTGGTGGCATGCCTGCCAAATCTTTTCCAGCCACCCCGCTGTTCCTTGCCTACATCCTTGGGACTTATGCCGGGTATTTTGTCACCGATCATACGGCAGCTTACCCCCTTTTTCTCTGCTGCTGCCTCCCTTTCCTTTTTCCCATCTACCGGTGGAGTTTTGTGCAGCGAAGCCTATGCTGCACAGCATTTTTCCTCTTGGGAGGAGCAAACAGTTATTTTGATCAGCAATGGCCCGGAAATCATTATCATTTTGAATGGAACAAAGACACTTCCAATGTATTTCGCATTGCCCTCATTGAACCCCTTCGGGCGGGAAGATCATCACAACGCTTCTACGGAAAAGTCCTGACGGTAAACAAAAAGAAAGCACAAGGAAAGATTCTGGTGCAGTTTGACAATGATCGACTACACCCCACCTTTCGGTTGGGAGATATCATTGAAGGAAAGGGTGCATTAACGGCCATTCGACCCCCACTCAATCCTGGTGCTTTTGATTATAGGGCTTATCTTTTCTCACAAAAGATTGCTTTCCAATGGAAGGCCGATCCTTCAACAGTGATCAAGATAGGGCGGACAAAAAATCCTTTTGTTCGGTGCAGAAGTTATCTTCAAAATCGCCTATTTGAAAGTAAGTTTCTCCTGACAACAAAACAACTGCTCAACACGCTACTCTTGGGCGATCGAAGTCAGATTGAACGCCCGACGCTTGAGCAATATGCTGCGGCCGGAGTCATGCATCTCTTTGCCATTTCAGGCTTGCATGTGGGACTGCTATTGCTGCTGTTGCGTTGGCTGTTCGACCCCTTACGCCGCATTCCCTATGGCCAAGGAATTGCCCAATGGCTGCCCCTGGTCTTCTTGTGGGGTTTTGCTTTTTTGGTCGGGGCAACAGCCTCTGTCATCCGGGCAGTGACCCTCTTCTCTGCCTTCGAATTCAGTCGTCTCATCCAACGACAACTGCCGGTGTCTTACTTGGTGTTACTCTCCATGTTTTTACTGGTTTTTTTCTATCCGCGATATGTTTTGCAGTTGGGGTTTCAGTTGAGTTATTTGGCAGTTTTTGGGATTGTTTTTATTACACCTTTGTTCCCATTGTCTTCCCTGCCAAAACTTGTGCGAAAAGGTACTGAAGTGCTCGTGGTCACCTTGGCGGCCCAAGTTGGCGTAGCCTTGCTGAGTAGTTATCACTTCCATCAATTCCCGGGACTGTTTTTATTGGGCAACATGGTACTTCTGCCGCTTATGGGGCTTATTTTGTACATGGTCTTGGGAGCATTGACACTATTGATTTTTACTGCCCCTCCAACGTTTCTTGTGCACATGGTGGATGCGCTTTTCGCGGCAATGAACAGCTGGGTGTTTTGGCTCGCTAAACAGAAGAACTTCCTTTTTGATGATCTCTACTTTTCTCCTTGGGGGTTGTTCTGGGGCTATGTTCTATTGCTTGGAATCATTGCACTAAGAAAACTCGGTATGGCAAAAAGCAAATGGATGATCGGAGGGGCGTGTGCGGCCCTACTCGCTTTCATTTGGGTGTTTCCCTCTTGGGAAAAACCGTCACTTTGGGTGAGTCATCACTATGGACAAACCACGTTGGTGGCATTGCATTCAACTGCGGTCCATTTTTATAGCGACAAAAATGAGCTCTCCTCCTCGCTCGTTGCCGCATACAAACACCATGCTGGAAAGCGGAAACACCGAGTCGAAAAATTAAACCAAGCGTATTGGTGGGGTACACAGCCTTTGGTGGTCATCGATGACCGATGGGTCAATACCGCACCCCTTCCTGCCAACGCCATTGTTGTACTATCGCATAATCCGAAAATAAACTTGGAACGCATCCTTTTGAACCACTGTCCCAAAATGGTGATTATTGATGGCTCGAATAGTTTGTACTTTGTCCGTAAATGGAGTAAGACCCTTCATGCCCTCGGGATACCCTATCACAACACTGCAGAAAAAGGGGCTTATGCTATTTTCCCCGGAACCGTGGAATGAAATTTTTCAAATAAATTTCAATGTCCTCGGGCTTACTGAATACGGCATAATCTCCCTGCTTGATCATTTTCAAATACGGTTCGAGTTGTTGCGGATTATAGTAGCCCACCACTGGCATGATCGGGTCGCCGTCTTCGCTAAAAAACACCATGGTAGGATACCCGCTAATCCCCAAAAACTGTGTAAACTCGTGGGTAGAATTTCGCCCTCTTCGCGTAGGATCGTACTGGGGATTGGCAAAAGAACGGTCGTAGAAATCGATGGGCTCATTGCCCTCGGCATTGAATTTTACCGCATAAAAATGGGTCGAGATATAACGCGCGACATCACGATTGGCAAAGGTTTTTTTATCGAGCAACTTACACGGGCCACACCACGTGGTGTAGACATCCATGAAGATTTTTTTTGGTACCGTTTTTTGCGCTTCAAGCGCCTCGGCTAGACTCATCCACTGGATCTCCTGTGCTTGGGTAAAGCCCGTGAATAACAACAAGAGAAAGAGGTAACTATTTTTTTTCATAAATCATGATTAATGTACGTCGCCCATCAACTTATTCAACAAAGGCGCAATGAGAAGAACCAAAACACCTGCTCCAATGGCGTAATTGGAAATCAGCGAGAAACCATCGATATAAATCGGAAGCGACACCAAACCGCTCACGACAGTATCGTTGCTTTCCACGGCCAATTGCTTCCCAATAAAGCCCACCAACTGGAATGCATAGGAAGAGGAAAGGAACCAAATTCCCATCATAAATGCAACAATGCGCTTGGGAGACAAATCCGTTATTTTGGATAAGCCCACTGGCGACATGAACAACTCGCCTATAGAGATCAAGAAATACATGATCAACAGAAAAGAGAACGGAACCAAGCCCTCTGCGTTGGCGAATTCTCCACTGAGTTTAAGGACATAAAAACTGCATCCTGCCAACAATAGGCCAATCCCAAACTTGTAGGGTGTTCTCGGGTTTAGTCCTCTCTTACTGAGGTAAGTAAACAAAAGTGATATGGGAATGGAGAGCAAAATAATGAACATGGAGTTCAACGCATTGGTCTGCGAGGCATTGATGGTATCGAGCTGCACATTGCGGTCGGCAAAAAGGGTGATCACACTGCCTGAAAGTTCATGGAATCCCCAGAACAAAGTCATGAAGACCGTAATGAAAATAGCGACAATCAATTTTTTGCGTTCGGCAACAGTCGCTTGATAGAGAATAGAAGCAAGGTAAACCACCACGATAATACCAATGGCTTTGAAGAGCACATTGACCAAGTTTTGATCGCCGAAGAGCGTTTCTCCCCCAGCAATAGCTTCGTAAGAGGAAAGAAAAAAAGCCACCAAAGGAGCAGATAAAAAAGCGAGGAGGGATACCCATTGATCCCGGGAGAGTGGCCCCATTTTTTCGGCCAGTACAGCGGGCGCTGGAGGCAATCCTTCTTGCCCAAAGACCCCTGCTTTGATGCCTTGCCAGAAAAAGGCCAAGCCTGTTAACATCCCAATGCCCGCCAAGCCAAAGCCGTAATGCCACCCATAGGCAGCACCGAGCCAGCCGCATAGCAAAGGAGCGACAAATCCTCCGATATTGATGCCCATGTAGAAAATAACAAAACCTGCGTCTTTTCGGGGGTCATTGTCTTTGTACAAGGCAGCCACAAAAGTAGAAATGTTGGGCTTGAAAAAACCATTACCAACAACAATGAGCCCTAGCGCCAAATAAAAGGTAAGGTCCGATTCTATGGCCAGAACAAAATGTCCCAACGCCATCAACACACCGCCCAAAAGGATGGATTTTCGAAAACCCAGAAGGCTATCGGAAATGCGCCCGCCGATCACCGTGGAGGCATAGACCAACGACCCATAGGACGCATAAACCGCTGCGGCGGCCATGTCGCGAGTAGCCAAGGCTTCAAAAATAACATTGACCATGTACAGGGTGAGCAATGCCCGCATGCCATAGAAACTAAATCGTTCCCACAGTTCTGCAAAAAAGAGATAAAAAAGACCCTTGGGATGCCCTAGCAGGGTTTGTTCATGTTCGGTTGTCGCACTCATTTTGGTTGTTTTTAAAGTTTACTTTCAATAAAGTTGGTCATTTTGGTATACAAATGCAAGCTGGTGTTGCCTCCATAAATCCCGTGATTCTTATCGGGGTAAATCATCCACTCGAATTGTTTGTTGGCTTGCACCAATGCTTCGACCATACGCATGGTGTTTTGCACATGGACGTTGTCATCGCCAGACCCGTGAATCAAAAGATAGTCCCCTTGGAGGAGATGGGCATAGTTCAGGGGAGAGTTATCGTCATACCCCGTTGGGTTTTCTTGGGGTGTGCGCATGAATCGTTCGGTGTAGATGGTGTCATAAAATCGCCAATTGGTCACCGGCGCCACGGCAATGGCCATGGCAAAAACATCGCTTCCTTTTAGGATGCAGTTGGTGGCCATGTGTCCGCCATAACTCCACCCCCAAATGCCAATCCTTTCGGCATCGATATACGCGCGTTGACCCAGTTTTTTGGCGGCTGCAATCTGATCTTCAGTTTCGAGTTTGGTCAATTCCTTATAGGTTACTTTCTTGAATGCACTGCCTTTGAATCCTGTTCCGCGACCATCAACACAGGCCACGATGTAGCCTTTTTGAACCAAAAGTTGATGCCACAAGTCACGTTGTCCATGCCAACGGTCGGCAACACTTTGTGAGCCCGGACCAGAATATTGAAAGAGCAAGAGGGGATATTTTTTTGCGGGATCAAAATCACGCGGTTTCATCATCCACATGTTCAGATCCTCACCATTGATGGCAAGGGTGGAGAATGTTTTTTCGACCAGACCATACTCTTTTGCTTTTTCCACCAAAGCGGCGTTGTTCTCAATCTCCCGCACTAGGGCTGCGTTGGCGGTATTACGCAAGGTGTATATGCGTGGGGTTTGGGCATCCTCATAAGTGTGGATGAAGTAATTGAAATCGGCGCTGAAGGCTGCCCCGTTGGTGCCTTTGCGGGGAGAAAGGGCCCGTTTCTTTTTCCCATTCAATCCAATGGAGAACAGGGTGCGGCCAATGGACCCGTCTTCTACCGATGCATAATACAACTCTTTCTTTTTCTCATTGACCCCAAAAAATCGGGTCACCTCCCACGGCCCCTCGGTCAACTGTTTTTTCAATCGGCCATCGGCATGGTAATAATAGAGGTGGTTGTAACCGTCCTTTTCGCTGGTCCATAGAAAATCTCCTTTTGAAAGTACGCGAAGATTGTCGTGTACGTCAACATAGGTTGACGAAGTTTCGGTCAATAATTTTTTGGCAACGCCCGATTGGGTGTCTACGTCCCAAAGGATCAACTCGTTTTGGAGACGATTCAGGCTTTGAATAAGCAATCGATTGGGTTGGGGAGCAAACTGCATCCGCGGAAGGTAATAAGGAGCGGTATCGCCCAAGGAAAGGGCTTTTGTTTGCTGATCGGCTAGGGTGTAGAGATGAAGGGAAACAACTGCATTGGCTTCTCCGGCTTTGGGGTACTTGAAGGTGTAAGGAAATTGGTACAAGTCTTCACCATAAATATCCATAGAAAACTCGGGAACCAAGGTTTCATCAAATTGCAAAAAAGCAATGGCACTACTGTCGGCATTCCAATCGAAGGCGCGGACAAAGCCAAATTCTTCTTCGTATACCCAATCGGTCAGCCCGTTGATGATGTCTGCACTCCCGTCGGTGGTGATTTGTTCCAAAGCGTTATTTTCCAAATCTTTGATAAATAAATTGCGTTGAAACACGAATGCTACCTTGGCTCCATCGGGAGAAAAAAGAGGTTGTTGAACTTTTTCGCCAAAGAGCAAGGAAACTTTTTTTGAGGTCAAGTCGTAGACCCAGTAGGTGGCCCGTTTTGACCGCCTGTAAATTCTTTCGGAGGCGGTTTCCAAAAGGATTTGATTTTCATCTTTGGAGAATTCATACCCGGTAAAGAAAGGGATTTGCGCCGAACTACTTGAATCGACCAAAACGGCCAATTCATTGGCCGTGGCGTAATCGTATAAAACGATTTTGGAGGTTTGGGTCGCATAATCCACTTTGAGCACCGTGTAGGCACTCTGGTTTTTCATGGGATGAATTGACTCCAAACGTTCCTGAGCAAACTCCCAATTCCAAATGGCCTCATTGGTGAGCGGGCGAGTTTGAGCGTGAAGTGAAAAAGTGGAAAAAAAGATCCAAAAAACAAAGAAAGTATTCTTGCGCATGACCAATAAATTAGCGTCCAAAATAACGAATTTCAATCATTCCCCTGCTATGTTAACACAAAATGAAGGGATGAAAAATAGTATCTTTAACAAAAAATTTGCTTTTATGTCCAAAGTAGTTCAGGGGTTTTCGAAGCTCAGTAAATCCGAAAAAATCGATTGGCTCATCACCCACCATTTCCACAAGGACGAATCGGCACGTGGATTGATCACACAATACTGGCACAACGACGAGAAATTGCAAGGGTTGCACGATGATTTTATTGAAAACACCGTCAGTAACTTTTTTCTTCCGCTGGGGGTGGCGCCCAACTTTAAAATCAATGATGAGATTTACACCCTCCCCATGGCCATTGAAGAAAGCTCTGTCGTGGCTGCAGCGGCCAAAGCTGCCAAATACTGGGGCAATCGTGGCGGGTTTCGTACTGAACTTCTTGGGGAAGAAAAGGTCGGTCAAATTCATTTCTGTCTTCCTGCGTCCTACGATCGTTTGAACCCCTTTATCGAAAAAATCGCACCCCAATTGCGCCAAGACTTGCAGGACATTACCAAAAATATGGAGGCGCGTGGCGGCGGAATCCAAACCATTGAGTTGCGCGACAAAACCACGGCCTTACCCCATTACTTCCAATTGCATGTTACCTTCTTGACCGTCGATTCGATGGGCGCGAACTTCATCAACTCTTGTTTGGAAGAAATGGCCAAACGATTGAAAGTCTATCTCTCTAACGATGCACAATGGCAAGAGGAAGCCAAAGACTTGGAAATCATCATGTGCATCTTATCCAACTATGTGCCCAATTGCTTGGCCAAAGCCACGGTTTCTTGCCCCGTTGAGGCATTGGAACAAGAGGAGGGAATGAGTAAAAGAACCTTTGCAGAAAAATTTGTCCGCGCCGTTGAGATTGCTCAAAAAGAGCCTTACCGTGCGGTCACTCACAACAAAGGGATCATGAATGGCGTGGATGCTGTGGTGATTGCAACGGGCAACGACTTCCGGGCGGTAGAAGCTGGGGTGCATGCTTTTGCCGCGCGCGACGGACAATACCGCAGCCTTTCGAACGCTTATATTGAGGACGATCAGTTTTATTTTGAATTGACCTTACCGCTGGCGGTAGGTACAGTCGGCGGCTTGACCAAGCTTCATCCGCTGGTGCGGTGGGCGATTGATTTGTTAGGCCAACCATCGGCGCCCCAGCTCATGCAAATCGTGGCGGCAGCGGGCTTGGCACAAAATTTTGGGGCCATCCGATCGCTGGTGACCTCTGGGATACAAAAAGGACACATGAAAATGCATCTCCTTAATATCCTGAACCAAATGAATGCATCGGACCATGAAAAGGAAAAGGCCGTTGACCATTTTAAAAGCCATACAGTAACACATGCTGCGGTCGTGGCCTTTATACAAGCACTTCGATGAACAAATTCTACAGTCACGGGAAACTTTTGTTGACAGGAGAATACGCTGTTCTCGACGGTGTAAAAGCACTGGCTGTTCCCACCAAAAAAGGACAGTCGCTTTGTGTAACACCCACCTCGACAGGGCATATTGAGTGGAAAAGTTTTGGTCACGACGAAGGTTTGTGGATGGAGGCTATTTTTGATGAAAAAGGGAAATGCATTGCACCCAAGAGAACACCAAAACACTATATCGAACGCCTGGAACAAATCCTTGGTGTAATTCACTCCCATGCTCCGGCATCTTTGGGCAAAGGGGTGAGGATAGAGACTTTTCTTGAGTTTCCACAACAATGGGGCTTGGGATCTTCCTCTACGTTGATCAGTAATTTGAGCCAGTGGACCAAAATTAATCCCTACCTCTTGCTCGAAAAAACCTTTGGTGGAAGTGGATACGACATCGCCGCTGCACAACATGACAGCGCTATTTTTTATCAAAGAAATTTCCACGCTCCACAGGTGGAAACGGTGCGCTTCTCCCCCCCTTTTCAAGGGCAATTATTTTTTGTGTATCTCAACCAAAAACAAAATAGTCGAAACGCTATTGCAGACTACAGACAAAGCAGCGCCACCATCGACAAAGAAAACAGCTTTGCACGCATCGCAGACCTTGGAACACAGCTGCCAAAAATCACCGACCAAAAGACCTTTAACGCCTGCCTGAAAGCACACGAAGCATGTGTGGGAGAACTTATTGGGCAACCCCCCATCCAAGAACGCCTCTTTGCAGATTTTGACGGTCAACTCAAAAGTCTCGGCGCTTGGGGAGGTGACTTTATCTTGGCCTCGGGCAATGCAGAGACACCCGCTTATTTTAGCAAAAAGGGATTTTCAACCATTTTTTCCTTCGCAGATTTTCTTTGGAGCAAAAAAAATCCCCTCCAAAACTAGAGGGGATTTAAGATCAAAATCTTAAGAATATTTTTAGTAATACAGAGCGCGGTTGTCTTCAATTTCACTCGAAGCTTCAAGCGCATTGACAATGGAAAGCACCAATTGGCTCGCAGCATCCTGGCTCAATTGCTGTGCATAGGCAGCATAATCTTCCCGTTCCTCGGCAATTTTCTTGTTGGACACTTGAATTTTAAAGACCCCTCTTTTTCCTGTAATGAAAGGAGACAATGTGTTCTCTGCAACGCCAAAGGCGGCACCAACGACAGCCGGTTCAAAACCTGCACCGACCAGTGTTCCACTTTTCTGATTGACTGCAAGCGCTGTTTGTACTTCCAAACTGTTTTTAGCCGCAAGGTCTTCCAAAGAGGCAACGTCTTTGTTGTTCTCTTGTATCATCTTCGCCTTCTTCTCGTTGCGAATGATTTGCGCTACTCCAGGAGCTACATCGGCAGCACGTGCAAGACCTTTTTCACGAGCTTGGGTCATTTGCACAATGGCATACCCTCCGTAAGAAAGGCTAAAACGCTTGATGTCTCCAACTTGAGTGTTTTCTGAAAACGCCCATTGCACGATAGCGCGTTGGTCGGGTAGTCCGGGTAAGTTTTCATCCAAAGCACCGACTGTTGCTACATTGCGCACATTTAAATTGCGTTCTTCGGCGATGGTACGAAAGTTTCCTTTTCCAGCATCCATTTCGAATTGTGTGGCTTCTCTAAAAATGCGGTTCGATGTCGCTTCGGAAGGAACAATCTCACGACTTACACTGGCGAGAAGAACAAGGTCTTGTTTGTCTTCGATCTTGACCACGTGAAAACCAAAATCGGTTTGGATGACGCCAATGCGTCCCACACGGTTTTTGTTTACATAGTCAAAAAAGGCAGGATCCATGGCTCCTTCTTGGAAGTAGCCGAGGTCGCCTGCATTGTTTTTACTTGGGCCGTCAGAAAATTCCAACGCCAATGCACCAAAGCTGTCTTCGTCACGACGCACACGACGCAAAAGATCGTTGGCAAGGGTGTAGGCTTCGCTTTTTGAACGCGTAACAGTAGGTTGTGCACCTTTGGCGTCTTTATAAGCAATAAGGATGTGGCTGGCGCGAATGTTCCCGTTTTTTTTGCGATCCAACAGTTTTGAAATCTTTAAGCTGTTGATGTCTTTGTAGGGACCGAAAACTTCTCCAACGGACAAGTTATTTAAGATTTCGGCATATTCTCCGGGTAATCTTCCTTTGGAGGTGTAGAGAGAATCAAAACTCTCTTCAGAGTGGCGCTCGATGAATTCAGACACATTGGTAGTGGTTCGAAGGCCGGGCACTGTATCGGTCAATTTTGATACGTCGTTGTACTCAATACGGTCTTCGAGGAGTTGTTCAAGTTCGCTGCGGATTGCATTTTCGTCCTCGTCGGTTGCTTGTTCTAAGAAAGCGATGTACTGGAGGCTTCTAGACGCTTCTCGCTCGTATTCCTTGGGGTGATCCTCAATGTATTGTTTGATCTCTTTATCGCTCACAGCAACCAAGCTGTCGGGGATAGTACTGAAAGGAATTTGCACAAAATTGAAGTCCACATTATCTGCTTCGAGGTGGTACTGCAATTTGGCTTCCGCTTCTGTGATCGTGGTGGCCGACTTGATGAGGTCAAAGTAAATGCTCTCCTTGGCGGAAGCAATGATACTGGCCTCTTGTTGTTTCCAGTTTTCATAGGCTTGGGGATTGGTGTCCCGCATTTGGGCGATGAAATCAGTAAACATACCAAAGTCAAAAAATCCAGCTTCGTTGATGAATCGCTGGTCTGTAATGATTGACTCTGTTGAAGAAACGACTTGCTCGATTTGTTCTTTTCCCGCGTCGATACCTAGGGCTTCAAACTCTCCGGTGAAAAGTTGATTTCTCACGAATTGATTCCAGACCGAATTGACCGCTTGCATGGTCGTATACCCATAGGTGCGCTCGGTTTGCTCGACCAGTAGTCGAAAGTTTTCAATGGGAATATCTTCTCCGTTGACAACACCGATGGGCTGGTTGGGCGCTGTGTCGCCTGAACCATTTCCAAAAGCGCCTGAAATGACAAACGCAAATAATGCCAGTCCGATGACTAGAATTAAAACGATGGATCGTTGTCTAATTTTACCAAGTATGGCCATTTGTTTGGTTTTTAAAAAGTAGATTGCGAAAATACAATTTCCTAATCAATAATAAAAGCCCGTGAAATGGCTTTATTTCCTGCGGTTAGCATTTTGGGTGGGCGCTTATTCGGGCTTGATGACCAACCGGGCTCTTTCAATTTTGGTGGAAGAAACTTGGGTAACGGTCAAGACCATATTGTCAACCTCCAGCGTAGAGTCAGGAGTGGGTATTTCACCAGTGTAATGCATGATCAATCCCCCTAAGGTTTCATAATTTTCGTCCTCAGGAAGATCAAGCCCATAGGTGGTATTGAGGTAATCGACTTCTAAACGTGCCGAGAATTCATATTCATTTTCATTGATTTGATGTTCGTAATGATCGATATGATCGTGCTCGTCTTCAATTTCCCCAAAAAGTTCCTCCACAATATCCTCGATGGTTAGCAGACCGGCGGTTCCCCCGTATTCATCCAAAACAATGGCCAGGCTTTTTCTTTTTCGTGTCAGACGATTCAACACTTCTTGCACCAAATTGGGTTCATGCACAAATTCTACGGGAAGCAAAACTTCTTTGATGGATTTGGGTTGTTTCAACATTTCGAACGCATGAACAAAACCAATGATGTCGTCTACATCACCGTCGAAAACAGGGATTTTAGAAAACCCTGTTGACATAAATACCTCCGACAACTCCTCGATACTTTTCTCTTTTTCGATGGCCACCATTTCTGCGCGGGGCACCATGGCTTCACGCACTTTGACCTCGGAAAACGCCAGGGCATTCTGAAAAATTTGAATTTCTGGATCCAATTGGGCTTTGTTTTCCACCCCTTCTACTTGCGTTTCGATATAGTCGCCCAACTCTACTTTTGAAAAAGAAAGCTGCAATTCTTCGCTATCGGACTGAAAGAGCCAGCGCAACAAACCGTTGGTGAGCCGCAAGACAAACATGCTTATGGGAGAAAAAAAAGCGTGAAAAAAGGCCGCAGGTAGCGCAAAGAATTTGACCAAACGGTTGGCGTATAATTGAAAAAAAACTTTGGGTAAAAACTCTGCCGTTAAAAGAATTACTCCTGTTGATATCAAGGTTTGGTAAAGTAAAATCAACAGCGGTAAATCATTATCAAGCTGATCTGGGAAAAACAATTGTATGATTTTTTCTCCCATAAAAATCCCATAAATAACAAGGGAAATGTTGTTCCCCACCAGCATGGTGGTGATGAACCGTGAAGGATGTTTTGTGATGAAGTGTAGAAGGCGAGCCGTGAGATTCTTTTTGTTTTTTTCTATTTCAAGAAAAACCCGATTGGAGGAAACAAAGGCGATTTCCATGCCAGAAAAAAAGGCAGAAAGCGCGAGGCAAAGAAGAATAATACTATCGTCGAAATCCATCTAGGGTTTGCGCCGGTTAAATTTTTTGCGATAATACGACCGAAAGAAGTACATGAACAACGCTAAAAAAGCAAATCCCACATAGAGGTAAGCTTTATTGGGACGAAGGTCCCAAAGTTTAACGGCTTCAATTACCGAGACTACGGCAATGATGAGGTAAAGGATTTCTGAGATGCGGCTGGTTTTCATTCTTGGCTATTTTCTTCTTGGACGGCAACGGTTCCCGTAAGCTTACCCGTACTAAATTTAGTAAATTCTTTGTTGGTGTCCAACCTTGTGGCGGCCACATCATAGTCTTGGTTGGAAAAGGTAAACGCTTTTTCGGTAAAAATCCACTCGGCATCGGCATCCCAATAGAGTTGTGGGGTTTTGAGTAGACTCCCGTCGCTGGCTTCGAGAAGAACATTGCCTTGCAAATCGATGATAGACGTTGCGTTATACAGGATACCTCGATCGGCGACCACGGTATTTTCCTGATTATTTTCGTCCAAAAAAACAACTTTCACCCCCTCTGGAAACTCAGAATATTGCAGCGATAAGTTGGTATAATCGTGGTGAACAGGGGCTGTTAAAATGGCTTTTACTTGGAGGGAATCGGTATATACCATGCGTATATCATAGGCAATGGCTAGAGGCTCTTGGTTGAGCGGGTCTTGCACCAAGGCTTCTTTTCGCCCGTTATCACACGAACAAAAAAAGGTTATTGCCACAACAATAACCTTTTTGATATGTACACGGAATCCGCGAATCATCTTATAATTTTGGCACTTTTACGCTGGTGCCAATCCAACAGTCAAATTTCACAGAAGCACCTTCTTTTCCTTCGGTAAAGATGTCTGTTTTACTGGGCGCTCGGCCTTCGTAACTCTTGGCGGCTTTGAGTGCCGATTTTTTAATGGATGCATCTACACTGGCGGCTTTTCTGGCCGTATTGGCTGCTAACCAGTAAACGGCACGCTTGTCGAACTGCGTTTGACCACAATCGTTGGCACTGCTGGCGTAGAGATTGGCGATCAGCAAATAGGCCTTACCCAGCGAGGGTTGAAACTCTAGGGCTTTGCGCGCATAGCGGCGGGCCGAAGATTTACGCCCACGATCTTTGAACTTAAGCGCAATTTTATACAGAATTTTTGCCTTTTTGTAGGGGTCCTCTTCCAATGAAATTGATTCTTCGTAGTATTTCAACGCTCCTTCGCTGTTGCCTTGCTTGTCGTTGAGCAAGCCCAAGTAGTAGGCAGAATCTGCCGAGGGCTCGAGGGCGTGAAGCGCTTCTACCAAGGTCACAAACAAGGGATCATCAGAGCACTCTTTGCTGTCCATTCGCGAAGCGGCGCGCTTCAACCAAATTGTATTGGCTTTGTTTTCCTCGAAGTTGCGTTGGTACAACGGAATCAAGTTTTCACAACTGGACTCTTTGGCAATAATGGCGTCCAAGTTTTTCAAGAAGATACCGATCGCGTTGGCGTTGGTGTCATATACACGACGACGCTTAAGGTCTTTGGTGGTGAGTGCAGCTCCACTCTCTTCTTTTTTCAGGATAACATCGAGTCGCTTGGCCAGGTTGGTGGCTTCGGTTTCGAACTTTTCAGATACTTCTTCGTACTTGTTAAAAAGGGCTTCTGTGGTGACGTTGCCTTCTGCTGATTTATAGATGTCATAGAGTGTTTTGAAATAGTTGTACAACCGCTTTGGATTGGTAAAACTTGCTTGGTCTTCGGCGTAAGCCTTATCAAAAATAGCATAGACTTCGGCAGGAGTCCCAATTTCAAAATCAATCATGCTTTGGGCCTTACTTGAGAGGATATCTCCTACTTTGTTTTTTCCTTTCTTGGTGGGGAAGTATTGCATCCAGTCATCGTAGAGTGCCATCAATGCATCGCCTGCTTCGGCCTTGGTTTCGGGCGTTGCTTTTTTCAAACGGTCTTTTAGAATACGCTCACCATAGGAGTAAATCGCTACATTGAGTGACGGACAGGTTGAACGTACGGCTTGCCAAGGTGTGTAGGCAGCATCGTAGTTTTTCACTTTTGCATTTTCAGCAAAAATGGACAAATTTTGAAGACACTCTTGGTTGTCTTGCGCCCATACATTGGCCGTTGAAAAACCGAGTATCACATAGAGAAGGAATACATACTTTTTCATTTTCTTCGCTTTATCTTAATTATAAATTCTTTTTACAAACCATAGGTCATTGAGGGAGAGTCCCAAACGGACGGCCCAATACCTTTCGCGGATCAGACCTCCAGTGTTGACCCCGCGTTCGCCAAGTTCAACCCCTATGTTGAGGTTGGAATAACCCGACACATTTGTGGCGCTATAAAAACCACCCAACGGTAAACTTAGACCAAAAGATATGCCAGTTTCTTCGAGTGATGTTCCATTGACCACAACCCCGCTTAGTTCTTGACGGTAACCAAACCGGAAAGCAACCCGCTTGAGGTAGCTTGTGATGGACGCGTAATTGGGAATGAAAAATCCACCTACCGAGAGCCGCGTGGCATTCTCATAGCTAACGTTGTTGAGTCGAATAAAATCGTTTCGGAAATTCTCTGATTCGATTTGCGCATACTGCGCCCCGAGCATCCATTTTTTATCGACACCGAAACTGAAACCGCCCTCGTATTTTTGTCCAATGGACAGGGTCACTTCATCCAGCCCCGATTCACTGAGATCAACGAGTTGTTGTGCACCGAATGTCTGATTGGATACTCGACGAGTGAAATAGACTTGTTCGTTTTTTGAAATCAATTCATGTGCTGGACTATAGGTACCGAAGAGGTCTACGTGAAAACGCTTGGTCAAGGGGATTTTGATGTGTGAACCCAATAAAAAATCGAAACCGGTTACCCGCGATTGACTGCTGAGGTAGGCACCATAATCGAGCGTGCTGCGCTGTTGAGAGGCTTCACTGCTGATGGTTCCGAAGTTATAGTTGGCTGTAGCACCAATATTGAACCCTTTGAATAGCCGTAAGCCAAGGGTGAAAAATGTTTTGTTTACTCCCCCTCTGCCTTCAAAACGGTCAAGGGTGATATCGTCCTCGGCGTTTTCCGTAACAGACTGTAATCGATAGCCCACCGAAGAATAGGGCATGACTCCAAAACCAAAAACAAACCGCTTGGTGGGGAGGGAGACAGAAATGTAGTCCATGGCTCCTGCGGTCACATTTTCAGTATTATCCTCTGCGTTTAGTTCGGTGTTTTTGTAACTCAATCCCACAGAAAAAGTGGTGAGCTTAAGATCACCTAAACTGGCGGGATTGTTGAGATTCGCGTGGATGGAATCGGAATAGGCGTTGAGACCTCCCATCATTCTATTGATGGCGTTACCTCGAAAAGTGATGTCACCTAACCCCCCTAAGGAATAGGGAGAAGCGGTACTGTTTTGGGCCACAGAAACACTGGCCAAAAAAAGAAAAAACAATCGGACTATTGTTTTCAAATGCGTTGCGTATTGAATGTAAGCAGAAAATCGAGCCCTTCGGCAAGAAAATTCGGCGCGACAAATATGCTATTTTTTACACTCTTAGACAAACGATGCGCATCCCCTCCTGTTAAAATTACTGTTAAAGCGGGGAAATCTTTCTTAAATCGATCGATATGTCCATCGATTTCGTGGACCATCCCCCAAAACACTCCGGCTTGCAGAGCGGTGGATGTGTTATTCCCGATATTCGATACTGGGGTATCGACAGTGACCAAGGGAAGTGAACCAGTGTAGTGCTGCAAACCTTTACAGCGCATGGCTAAGCCTGGGCTTATTGTACCACCAATATAGGTGTGATCAGCGGTGAGCAGATCGATGGTTAGGCAAGTACCCGCATCGATAACCACAACCGCCTTATCGGTTTGCAAACGTACTGCGGCGGCGACCAATGCAATGCGATCATCACCCAAGGTTTGTGGTGTTGTGTATTGACTGTTGAATGGCCATTGAAGTGATTTGACCCCATAACAAGGGAGGGTACCAAAGACCTCAGCAACGCGAGCTTGATCGAAAAGCCCACTAACATCCGAAAAAATAATGGCGCTGAGTTGATTGCGATAAGGAGCGATGGCCTTTTTAATTTCTTCTATACCATTGCTTTTGTATTGATCGATGCATTGACCATCGCGGAAGAGATGCGCCTTGATTTGAGTGTTCCCGATGTCCAGCGTTAAGTGCATGAGCAAACTTACATAAAATGAATGGGGTTCTTTTCCTTTTAAATGATTTGTCGGGATAAAAAAAGGACATTATATTTGCCACCACAATTGGGTACCTTAGCTCAGTTGGTAGAGCAAAGGACTGAAAATCCTTGTGTCCCT
>WTJN01000167.1:0-7577 GCA_011526265.1 Candidatus Arcticimaribacter sp.
ATTAAATATACCCCCTTCTTTTTTAGGGGGTGTGATTTTTTATAAATGTATTTTTGTCGTGTAATATTAAAATCTACAGGATGAAAAAAATTGAAGCAATTATCCGCAAATCAAAATTTACTGAGGTACGCGACGCCCTTCACGCCGTCGAAGTTAACTTTTTTAGTTACTGGGACGTCACTGGAATTGGCAATGAAAAACAAGGTCACGTTTATCGTGGCATCAGTTACAGTACCTCCGACATTCAACGACGTTATTTATCGATTGTCGTTAACGATGATTTCGTTGATCGCGCTGTGAAAGCCATCATCGATGCAGGAGCAACCGATAGAGTTGGCGATGGAAAAATTTTCATCTTACCAGTTGAGGACGCCATTCGCATTCGAACCGGTGAACACGGAGGAACAACTTTAAACTAATCTGAATTTTATTACTATTTATATGGAAACTACTGCACTTTTTACTGCAAACAATGTATGGATGATGATCTGTACAGCATTGGTCTTTTTTATGCACCTGGGCTTTTCGTTCTTAGAAATTGGATTGACCCGCCAAAAAAACACCATCAATATTTTATTTAAGAACTTTTTTGTCATTACTGTAGGGCTTTTGCTTTATGCCATTGGCGGATTCAACCTCATGTACCCCGGGTTTGAAGAAGGATCGCTGGGGATTTTGAAATTTGCTGGTTTTGGCATCGCTGCCCCAGAAGGTGGGATGACTGTTGACTATGCGAGCGGAGGATATACTTGGTGGACAGATTTCTTGTTTCAAGGAATGTTTGCTGCAACCGCAGCTACCATTGTCTCTGGAGCCGTTGCAGAACGCATTCGCCTAGATGCTTTTATGGTTTTTGCGATACTTTACGTTGGGTTGGTATACCCCGTTGTTGGTTCTTGGAAATGGGGAGGCGGATTCCTAGACGGAATGGGCTTTTATGACTTTGCTGGATCTACCTTGGTACACTCTGTTGGTGGTTGGGCAGCACTAATTGCCATCTACCTCCTTGGCGCACGTATTGGAAAATTTGATAAAGACGGAAAACCTATGGCGATTCCTGGACATAACTTGCCTTTGGCCGCAGCCGGTGTTTTGATTCTTTGGTTAGGTTGGTTTGGATTCAACGGAGGATCTGTGCTCTCAGCCGATCCAGAGTTGACTTCACTCACACTCGTTACAACCTGTCTCGCTGCTGCCGCAGGAGGAGTATCATCAGCTATTTCCTCTTACGTATTGTATAAAAACTACGACCTGACCATGTTTATGAACGGTGTGTTGGGTGGTCTTGTTGGTATCACAGCAGGTGCCGATCAAATGGGCCCAATGGATGCTGTCATCATCGGCGCTATTGCTGGAGTAATTATCGTCTTGGGCGTAGCTTTGGTTGACAAGCTTAAATTAGATGATCCTGTAGGTGCCGTTGCCGTACACTTAATTTGCGGTATCTGGGGAACTCTCGCCGTAGGTATTTTTGGCGCAATGGCTGGCTTAGACCAATTCTTAATTCAGTTGGCTGGCGTTGGTATTGTCGGTGCTTTTTGTGTCATCAGCTCGTTTATACTCCTTTTAATCGTTAAGAAAACTATTGGTCTTCGCGTAGATAAAGAAGAAGAACTCAAAGGTCTTGATCTCGCCGAGCACGGAATGGATGCTTATGCCGATTTCCGCATGAACCAACACTAAACAACATTCATCAACTATACATTAAAATATTTATTTATGAAACTTTTAAAATCTATTCTATTCACAGCTGTTTTCGCCTCAGGAATATCCATTTATGCGCAAGAAGAGGCGACCACCGAAGAACAACCAAGCTTCGCAATCTCAGGGTCTATTGACACCTACTTCCGTAGTAGTGAATACACCCCCGGAACTTCGTTTGGCAACTTGCCTGGTTTTGCACTAGGAATGGCCAATGTTGTTTTCTCATATGAAGGAGAAAAATCTGGATTTGTTGCTGACTTGGTCGTTGGACCACGAGGAGCTGACGCCGTTTTCAACTCTACCGGTTCATCGAATATCGTCAACCAGTTGTATGCCTACTACAATGTGAGTGATAATTTCACCTTAACCCTAGGAAACTTTAACACTTTCCTAGGATATGAAGTTATTTCTCCCGTAGCAAACTTCAATTACACGACTTCTTATATGTTTTCTTACGGACCTTTTTCTCACACAGGGATCAAAGCTGACTTCAGTCTTTCTGACAATGTTTCTTTGATGTTGGGTCTACTTAACTCAACCGATATGACAGAATCTCAACCCATTGGTGAAGATTTTATGATCGGCGCGCAATTGGGTCTTTTCGGTCAGTACATCAACTACCTTGGAGGTGGAAATGCAGGAGTATCACAAATCGATTTCACAGGAGGTCTTGATCTCACCGAAAGTCTTTACTTAGGACTTAATGCAACAAGCTATAGTGATGATAGTGATGTTGAATTTTCTGGTGTAGCGCTTTACCCACAATATGCGTTTTCTGATGCTTTCGCTCTAGGCGCACGTTTCGAAGCGTTTTCAGAAAATGGCCTTACGGCTATCGATGCTGACGGTGGTGAAGCGGACAACACTTCGTTTACGCTTACAGGAAGTTTCACCGAAGGGAATTTAATCATCAAACCCGAAATCAGAATTGATTCTGCATCAGGTCAATTTTACACCAATGCTGATGGATCAACTGACGGACTTTCAACATTTATCCTCGCGGCTATTTATAGTTTCTAAATCAGTTCGCTAACGGTATCCAATTCCCTGTTTTTCACTAGAGAAACAGGGAATTTTGTTTTAAAAAAATTGAAAAAGATAGTAATATTGCCCTGCCAACTTTAAACACATGTCCAAGTTTATACTTAACATTAATTGCCCCGATCAAAAAGGCATCATCGCTTCCGTTACTAATTTTATCCACCTCAACGCTGGAAATATTCTCTATATCGACCAATATGTTGATCGCGAGAACAAACTTTTTTTCATGCGTTTGGAATGCGAGTTCATCAATGGTGATTTTACTGAAAATGAATTTCACACCACCTTTGGTGAAACAATTGTTAAAAAATTCAACCTCACCTACGAGCTCTACAACAAAGACATCCGACCGGTAATGGCCTTGTTCGTGTCTAAATATGATCATTGTCTATATGATATTTTAGCCCGTTACATGTCTGGAGAACTGTTCGTCAAAATTCCTTTCATCATTAGCAATCACAAGGATCTAGAATCCATTGCGGAACGCTTTGATATCCCTTTTTATCACATCCCCGTGACGAAGGAAAACAAAGCTATAGCAGAAGTACAACAGCTGAAACTTTTGAAAGATCACGGCGTGGAAACAATTGTTTTGGCCCGCTATATGCAAATTGTGACAGGAAAAATCATTGATGAATACCGCAATAAAATCATCAACATCCATCACTCATTTTTACCTGCTTTTCCAGGAGCAAAACCCTACCATTCGGCCTTTGACCGTGGGGTGAAAATCATTGGAGCCACCAGCCATTATGTAACCGAAGAGTTGGATGCTGGCCCCATTATAGAACAAAATATCACACAGGTGACCCACCTTAACTCTATTCAAGATTTCATAGCAAAAGGCCGCGATTTAGAACGCATTGTTTTATCTAAGGCAATCCAACTTCACCTGGCAAGAAAAGTGATGGTCTATCAAAACAAAACGGTTGTTTTTTCCTAGATCGCTTTCAGGAAATTTAGCGTAACTGTATTGAATTGCTGAGGTTCTTCGACATTCACCACATGCCCACATTTTGGAATGACCTGCAAGGTAGAAAGTTGATGTTGCGCTACCACCTGTTTGACTGCAGGTAGAAACATGTAGTCTTCTTCGCCCATCACATATAGCGTGGGTATTTTGAGTTGTTTTTGGCGAAATATTTTCAGCAAGGGTAACAAATCTGACGTGAGCTTAAACCACCGAATAAATTCTTTTTGATACAATTTTTTCGCCTCCTGAATAAACAACAATCGAGATTCTTTGTGATTTCGATTGGGCATGATAATAAAAGCAAGCATTTTGTACAACCACATGTAGGGCAGAATTGATTTGGTGGTGTTCCCAAAATGCATCAAAATTTTGGAGCGAAAATTGAGCTTTAAAATTGCCCCGCCCATAATCATACTTTTCACACGTTCAGGTGTACGCTCGGCAAGGGTTCTAATCAAAATGGTCCCCAACGAAATACCAATAAAATGCGTACTCTTGATTTTCTCGTGATCGAGTACTTCGATAATCTCGTCGGTGATGGCCTCAAAGGTATACTTGCTTTTGGCCAGCTGGGTGAGATGATGCTTCGATTTTCCGTGCCCACGAAGATCAACCAAGAGCAAATTGAACGATTGGGAAAAGCTTTTGATTTGTTTGTACCAGATGGAAGAACTCCCCCCTGCCCCATGAATAAAAGTCACCCAAGGCCGGTGTTGTTTATTCGACCGATAGATAGAATAACTCAACATAATTAAATCAGTCCTTTCTTGGTCAACAATGCAGCCATCTCGTTTTGCAATGATGCCGCCACATCTGCTGCTGCTTGGGCAAAATTTTCATCGTTTCCAGCATATAAAATACCGCGCGAAGAATTGACCAAAAGCCCTACCTGCTCATTCAACCCGTGGTGGGCCACCTCTGGGAGGCTTCCTCCTTGTGCCCCAACGCCTGGAACAAGCAAAAAGGAATCCGGCACCTGCTCGCGTATTTTACTCAGCGCCTCCGCCTGTGTTGCGCCAACCACATACATCAAACGTTCACTTCCCGCCCATTGTTTCGACTGTGTCAAAACTTGTTCATAGAGTGTTGAATCGCCTACGTAAAGACGTTGGAAATCACTGGAACCTGAATTTGACGTCAAAGCCAACAGAATGGTGTACTTGTCACGAAAATCCAAAAAAGGCTCAACACTGTCTTTGCCCATATAGGGCGCAACAGTGATCGAGTCAAACCCAAAAGTTTCAAAATACGCTTTCGCGTAGCGTGTAGATGTATTTCCAATGTCGCCGCGTTTTGCATCAGCGATGGTAAACATTTCAGGATAATGGTCGTTGATATAATCCATGACTTCTTTCAACGCCTTTATTCCTTCCACACCGTAGGTTTCAAAAAAAGCGATGTTGGGTTTATAGGCCACTGCATAAGGCGCCGTCGCTGCAATGATTTTTTTAGAAAAATCAACCAAGGCCGTTGGCGAACCTTGCATGAAGCTTGGAATTTTTTCTACATCTATATCAAGTCCTACGCAAAGGAAGGACTTCTTTTTTAAAATATTTTCGGTGAGTTGATCAAGGGTCATGGGCTAAAAAACTTCACCTGCTTCTTTAAGCTTTTCGGTATTTTGAAATAATTGTAATTCTTCGACCAGTTTACTGATATCGCCATTGATGATATTCTGCAGATCGTAGAGTGTGAGCCCAATGCGATGATCGGTTACACGCCCTTGAGGATAATTGTAGGTGCGGATTTTGGCGGATCGATCGCCTGATGACACCAGCGAATTCCTTTTCTCTGCATCCGCTGCCAACTTTTTCTGTAGTTCCAATTCATAAAGACGCGAACGCAATACTTTCAGGGCTTTATCTTTGTTCTTGTGTTGTGATTTTTGATCTTGACATTGCGCCACAATCCCTGTAGGTTCGTGGGTTAATCGCACGGCAGAATAGGTGGTGTTCACCGACTGACCTCCGGGTCCAGAAGAGCAAAAATAGTCGATACGAACATCGTTCATGTCAATCTCGACATCAAATTCCTCCGCTTCGGGTAGCACCATTACTGTCGCTGCGGAGGTGTGTACCCGCCCCTGCGTTTCGGTTTGGGGAACACGTTGCACACGGTGCACACCCGACTCAAACTTCATGGTTCCGTAAACCTCTTCCCCAGAAACTTCAAAAATGATTTCCTTAAAACCTCCCGCTGTTCCTTCACTGCTGTCCATTAAACTGGCTGACCAGCCTCGATCGGAACAATATTTTATATACATGCGATAGAGGTCACCTGCAAAAATACTGGCTTCATCCCCTCCCGTTCCTGCGCGAATTTCAACCACAACGTTTTTGGCGTCTTCAGGGTCTTTGGGAATGAGTAAAAAGCGAATTTCTTCTTCCAATGCTGGTAGGTTTTCTTTGGCCTCTTCGAGCTGCATTTTAGCCATCTCAACCATCTCTGCATCTCCTCCGTCCTTGATGATCTCCATGGCCTCGGTTTGATTGGCCAACAAAGTGGTGTAGGTTTTTCCCTTTTCAACCAATTTGCTCAAGTCCTTATACTCTTTGTTCAATTGAACATAGCGCTTCTGGTCGGCAATGATGTCGGGCTGAATAATCAAATCAGACACTTCGTCAAATCGCTGCTGGATAATTTGTAGCTTTTCTATCATGGATTTTGGATGATGACAAATTTACTCAATTTATACGAAAAGAAATCGCTAACGATCCAAAACAAACTGAAAAGCAGTCGACACAATAAAGGCAGACAGGCCATCGCTACGCGAGTAATTTTGTGCCCTTAATTGTGCTGACTTTAAGCCAAATGCCACAATCTTGGGAGTAGAAAACAAAGCTCTAAATTGCACTGCTGCTCCCCACTGATGACTCGAAAAGGCAGAAAGGTCATAGTCTGAAGTATAAAATGCTTCCGTGGATAGGTGTTGATTGTATGGCCGGAAATAGTCGGCAGCGGTTTGTGCATAGTATCGGTAGATCGGTACCACTCGCCAAGAAAGGTTTAAGCGAACGGGGAGTTCGACTTGAAGCGTTTCCGAACGAATACCCCAATCATCTTGGTAATATCGCGCATAGGTACGCAACACCATATTCTCATTGATATAGTAATTGAGGCGTGCCCCCAATGGAATTTTCAATCGATGATGTGGCAAACGTTCAACATCGTCTGCCAAGTGAAATAAATCGGTTTGGGAAGGATCTTGATAACGCCCCAATGTTTGATAATTCCCAATATAGTAGTCCGACCGATCTTGAAAATAAACACGCTGAAGCGGGTTGGACAACAATCCCTCTTGACGCACCAAATCGGCAAATACAGCCCCTTGTAGCTTGGGATGCAACACTTGAGATAATCCCACCGACAGGGCATAGGAATTGCGATGGGTATACGTATACGATTCAAATTGATCGGGACGATAACTGGCTACTATGGTTCCGGCCTCGTCCATGATACTCACCCCACTAAAATAACTGTCTGGATGATACAAGAAAGCCGACTGAAAAGCCTCATATTCATGCAATTCAGTAGGGAGAACAGGTTTCCAACGATCAAAAAAAACTTGTGCCTTTACAGATAACTCCGTGTTTTGTTCATTCCATAGTTTTGCCATGGATACCCCCGCATTGAGGGATTCATAATCATATTCGGTAGAACCACCCAAACTAACTCCCCAATAGGTATTTCGATCCTCACTGGCCTGCTGATAGTTGACATTTAGTGTGGACAAAACATCTTTCCCCGATGCCCCTGAGGAGGTTACCCAGGGTGATCCTTGAGGAGTTCCTCCGCCATTGCCGTTTCCACTACCGTAACCATCATCGTCATCATCATCATAATCGTCGTCGTCATCATC
>WTJN01000167.1:7677-9615 GCA_011526265.1 Candidatus Arcticimaribacter sp.
TCGTCGTCATCATCATAATAACCGCCAGAGGCCCCCGTTTTATTGAATGGATTGCCGTTGCTGGAACTGGCAGAGGTGTAGGCCGAAAAGCCCACGTCGGCCGTTAAAACGGCATCCTCGCCGATGGGCATCCGCACAACAATGGTGGGGGTGTAATCGGTAAGGTATTCATTGCCCAAGCCACCTGTCACTGCGGCATGGGTGCCTTGTTGTTCATAATAACTCATCAAAACATCAACCTCAACCGTTTCCAATACTTTCTTTTTGAAAATGGATAAACTGTCTTTTTGTTGCGCAAAAACCACATGGGCTGCCACGATAAAAAAGAAAGAGATATAGGGTTTAATTACAGCCACAACCTCCTCCTGTTTTACCGCCATTGGCTCCTGCAGCCGCCTCGCGATAGATTTGAAAATTTGTCTCAAAACGCTCACAAGGAACCGATTGCAGTTCCATGGCTTCATCGTTAAGCGCTATTTTATTATAGCCTTTCACCACCGTGCACTGGGCGCAAATTATACCAAACAAAACAACCCAAATGAAATTATTCCAACGCATCGACAACAATGTTTTTTGTACTTAATATATGTCCTGAAGCATCGATCATTAACGCTTCCACATCGGGAAGTTGGTTGGCCAAATGCAGTCCAGACTCAGGACCCATGACAAACAAAGCTGTGGCTAGCGCATCGGCCAATTCGGCTTTGGGTGCAAAAACAGTTGCACTGACCACGCCTCTACTGGGCAAGCCCGTACGTGGATTGATGATATGGCCATAGCGCTCCCCATCAATGGTCACGTATTTTTCGTAGTCGCCAGAAGTCACCACCGCTTGTCCATTGATTGGAAACCAAGCAAAAACTTTGTTCTTCTTCATTGGATTGATCAACCCAATTTGCCAAGGTTGTCCATCCGGTTGTGTTCCCCACGCAGCAATATCTCCAGAAGCATTGATGAGGCCTGCTTTCAGGCCAGCGGCTTGCAATAGCGTCTTTACCCGATCGGCGGCATACCCTTTACCAATCGCTCCAAACCCAATTTTCATGCCCTCCTCGGGAAGAAAAACGGTATTATCATCATTGTTCAGCACCAGCTTTTGGAAGCCAATCGCCGCAACGGAGGCGTCCAAAACTTCCTGTGTGGGCATGGACTTTTCTTGACCGTCAAAAACCCAAAGCGGATCAATGGCCGCATAGGTAAGATCAAATGCCCCGTCGGTTAAACGTGAAATTCCAACAGCGCGCTGTATCAACAAAAATAATTCCGTATCGACGGCCACTGCATTTCTACCGGCTTGCTTGTTGACAGCACTGGTTTGAGAGGAAGGATCCCATGAAGAAATTAGCCGTTCGATACGTTCGATCTCATTTTTTCCCAAGTCAATATAACGGTTCGCCTCCTCTTCGTTGGTTGAAACAACCGTCATCTCAAAGTCGACGCCCATCCGCATGAAGGACTGCTGATAGATTTTTTGTCCCAAAAGACATTGGACAGAGAAAATGAAGAAGAAATAAATCGGTCTTTTCACAAGGCGGCTATTTGATCGATATAGGCTTTAACCGGTTTTTTTTCATAGGCAAAGCTGCCCAACAATTGTTGATCGGGCGAAAAAACAAGGACCAAAGGAAAATATCCCTTTGGATTGTATTGATCCGCCAATCGGTCGTTTGCTGCTTGTTGCGCTTCTGGGAGCTTATTTTTCTTTCGTTTGGGAAAATCGGCGCGAAACAGCACCAAATTGTCCGAAGCAAAAGATTGAAATTCCGTCGACTTCCACACCTCGTTTTCAAGTCTGATACACGGAATACACCAATCGGAACCCGAAAAAACCAAAACAATTTTCTTGTTTTCCGCTGTGGCGCGTGCAACACTGTTTTCCCATGTCTTTTCCCATTGCTGAGCAACAAGGACATGGGCTGTGAGAAGAAAATATAAGGT
>WTJN01000159.1 GCA_011526265.1 Candidatus Arcticimaribacter sp.
CATGCCATATTAACAGACTATGGTTTACCTCTTCGTTTTCCTAAAGAAGTAGAGGTAGCAGCAAAAAAAATAGATCACGAAATAACAGCAGAGGAAATAAAAAAACGTCGAGATTTTAGATCGACTTTAACCTTCACTATTGATCCTAAAACGGCCAAAGATTTTGATGACGCTTTATCGTTTAAAAAGCTCTCAGAGGATCGTTTCGAAGTAGGGATTCATATTGCTGATGTTTCGCATTACGTCCGTCCTCATTCGGTACTCGATGAAGAAGCGATTGAACGTGCCACATCCGTTTATTTAGTGGATCGCGTGGTTCCTATGCTCCCCGAAGTTCTTTCCAACGGGGTTTGTTCCTTACGTCCACACGAAGAAAAGTACACCTTTTCTGCTGTTTTTGAGTTGGATAGTAAAGGCAATATTTTAAAAGAATGGTTTGGAAAAACGGTCATTTACTCTGACCACCGGTTCGCCTATGAGGAAGTACAAGAAGTGATAGAAACCAACCAACCTATTGTTGGAGCAGCAACATCGCTTACCGGTAATGAGTATACAATTGACGATGCTGTTTTTGAAGCCATTGTTTGTTTGAATAAGATGGCAAAGAATATACGTCACGATCGAATGCAAGCCGGTGCGATCTCTTTCGATCGTGTGGAAGTTAATTTCAATTTGGATGCTAATGACCAGCCTGAGGGCGTTTATTTCAAAACATCCAAAGACGCCAACAAACTCATCGAAGAGTTTATGCTTATGGCCAATCGACAAGTCGCACGTTTCGCTGGGCAACGATCTGCACCACTACCAATGGTCTATCGTGTGCACGATGAGCCCGATCCCGACAAGCTTTTCAATCTTCAATCGGTTGTGGCTGGTTTTGGTTATCAACTCAACCTAAAAACAAAAAATATTGGCCATTCGATCAATCAACTTTTATTGAAATCACAGGGGACACAGGAACAAAACATGATTGACACCCTTGCGATACGTTGCATGAGTAAGGCAGAATATACCACTCACAATATTGGACATTACGGTCTGGCTTTTGATCATTACACCCATTTTACCTCCCCCATTCGTCGTTACCCAGATATCATGGTCCATCGTTTGTTGGAACAACACTTGAAACAACAAAAAGTTGGCGGCATTGAACGTCTCGAGGAACAATGTCATTACGCTTCACAACGCGAACAATTGGCCACGAAAGCCGAACGCGATTCTGTGAAATTCATGCAAATTAAATTCATGGAGCGACAAGTAGGCAAACAATTCGAAGGGGTGATTTCTGGGGTAACCGATCGCGGTATATACGTGGAATTGTTAGCCAACAAATGCGAGGGAATGATTCGCATCAAAGACATTCCTGGCGACTATTATCACTACGATCAACGAAATCATTGTTTAATTGGTGAACGAACAAAACAAGTTCTTCAGCTGGGCGATCAGGTGAACATTGAGGTAAAAAGTGCTGATCTCTTGAAACGTCATCTGGATTTTTTGTTGGTGAGTGATTAATTTTAAGTTAACTTGTTCTCTTTAAAATCTTTATCCATGCGTCAAATTTTCTTATTTATTGCTTTTTCTTTCTCGTTACATTTGATCGGTCAAGAGTCGAAAACAGTTTCGATTTCTCCCTTTTTAGGGGTTAGTGTCTATTCTGGGATACATTTAAAACTTATTCCATCCGACGAAAACAAAATGGTGATCAGTGGAGAGAACATAGAAACGGTTGTTTTTACCCTCAAAAAAGACATATTAAAGATTCGGCATTCTTTTGATCAAATCCTCAATCCCTCCAACACCTACGTAGAGCTTCATTTTACGGAAGAATTGGATGAACTATCGTCCTATCAAGGGACGACCATAGAAACCACCGCAGAGTTGAAAACAACGAGCATGAACATTAAAGCCAGCGAAGGATCGAAACAAGACTTGCGTATTGTTGCGGAGAAAATTGATAGCCGTGTCAATTCTGGTGCCAATCTAACATTAACAGGAACAACGACTTCGCACGATTTATCCATTCTTGGTGGAGGAATCTTTGAGGGAGAAACCTTGCAAACCGAACAAACCAAAGTAAAAGTAACCGGTGGAGGTTTGGCCTACACGCATGCGAGCGAATTACTCGACGCAACGGTTAGTGTTGGTGGAACTGTTCGTGTCTACGGTCAACCCACAAAGCTGGTGACCAAAAAAGTCGTTGGCGGAAGTATCATTGAAATGAATTAAAAAAACCCGCAATTCGCGGGTTTTATGAGGCACCAAGCGGATTCGAACCGCTGTACAAGCTTTTGCAGAGCTCTG
>WTJN01000171.1 GCA_011526265.1 Candidatus Arcticimaribacter sp.
TACGCACTCAAGCGTTTTGGGGATTTTACGACGCATGGCTTACGTGCTTCCCTCGGTTCTTGGTGTTCTGAAAATGGCGTGAGTAAAGCCGTAAGTGACCACATCAAGGCGCATCAGCCCAAATATTTGGATGCAGCTTATGATAGGGTTGATCTTCTAGAAGAACGTCGGACGGTTTTGCAGGACTGGGCTGACTATGTGACGGGGTGTGTGGTTGATAAATAAGTCTTTTGAAGAAAGAGCCAGAGAAGCGCGTCGGGTATTAGACGTGCATTTCGCAGATTTAAAACCAAGAAGTCAGTCTGATTGGGCTGAATGGCTTGCTGTGCACACACCAGGCTGGGGTGGTTTAGTAAGACAAGCGCGCACTGACGAAATCAAAAAAATTAAGAAGGCGGAAGTTATCTTACAAAACTTAATAGACGACCCAACCACCTCGCCTTGGGTAAGATTAGAAATTAAACCCATAATAGCAGACTTAAAGCAACTAACTGAGATTAAGCCCCTGCACGGGAAGCAGAATACTTCTTTACACACATATAAAGTTTCGTTGGTGGGTGCTTGTATGGATATTTGGATCAATTATCACGATGATCCACCATCATTATCTCATCACGACACAAATAAATTCGCAGTATTTGTTGCAGATGTAATTTCTCTGGTATTCGGGCATGATTTTTCTGTTCGGAGCGCATTAGAAGCGTATGTAATTTCAGAAAATACGGATTAAACGCCCTAAATTGGCGCTCTAATACGGACTGCTTATATGACCTAAGTTTGCAAAAATAACTTCATATACATCTATGGAGTTAATGATGACCAAGCCACCAAAACGTATCGTAAGAATGTCCTATTTAGTCCAAGCTACAGGGCTTTCGCGCGGAACCTGCTATCGCGAAATGGAGAGCAACCCAGAATTTCCGAAGAAAATCGTACTCGGCATGCGTGCCATTGGGTTTGATGCAGACGAAGTTGACGTTTACGTGAGCAAACTCATTGGTCGCGGCACAATCTGAGGCATGGAAAAACTACGCAATGAAAACTTGCTGGCGCGTCTAGCCTGCGTTTGCCTCAGTGTTCAATATGACCGACGCTAATAGAAAAACACACGCACACGTGTTCTATGGTACGCTTGAGAGGTATTGGAATGAGGGCGCGTGGCTGATGCCTACTGGTGGGGATGATGGAAAGCGTCCCCTCCTAAACTTTTCGCAACAAAGTCGTCACCGATTGCACTTGGTGACGCGGAAACTGCAGCTCTCAAATAGTCAAACCTATGGGATACGTTTGAATGATATGGTTGTTTTAGACATCGATGCAGACGACGCGGATTTGATCGGTGAAATGCAGAGCTGTTTTGGACAAACGGAATGCGTAGTAAGAACAGGTCGTGGTTTCCATCTATATTATTCAACCACCAGTAAAGTCACACTTAATTTGCGCACCGTTGGTTTGCCAGTTGATGTTAATCAAGGTTCAAATTCGTTTGTTCTCGGTCCACATTCGCTACGCCCTGATGGGGTGCTTTACCAATTTTACAAAGAACCATTTTCACTTTGCGATGTGCCACGCATAAAGCTGGAAAATACGTCTACCGTTAATATTACAGTAGCTAGCAAATTTAACAAGGCAAACTCAGGCAGGCGTCATACTTTTTTGATAGCTAAAGGACGTGAATATATAGAACATGTAGATAGTTGGTACGAATTACTTTCAAACTTACTCTATGACCGTGACACATATTGCGTTGACCCAAATACTGTACCAGATGCAGAGGTTGAGGGGATCGCAAAATGGTGGTGGGAAAAACGATTACAAAACCAAATTTATGACAAGAACTATTCTGTGTTCAACTTTCCAAGACAGTCATTTCATCAACTTCGCGCCTTACCCAGCGGTCACGTGGCATTGGACCTATACTTGTACTTACATGACAAGCACGGTCACATTTTGGGTAAAACGTTTCAGATCAACGTCTACGCACTACAAAGAACTGCGGGCTTTGCATTTGGCCAGAAAGCCTTGCGCAAAGCAATTAATCAACTCCTTGAACTAGGCTATCTGACGATTTATAAAAATTATAAAGTAGGCCATCGCGGACGAATTTTTCAATTATCCAGGCCGAAATATGATCTTTGATTTAAAGCGATATAAAGGGAAAGAGGGTCTATATTTATATTTGTTGGCAGCTGGTGCCACATTGAACGCATAATCATCCAAACTAAGCGATTTTGTCTCTGATGACCAAACTAAATGGTGGGGCTAGTCGTCCTATGCCTTTTTAGCTCTGATCTCACCAAACGG
>WTJN01000025.1 GCA_011526265.1 Candidatus Arcticimaribacter sp.
ACATAAACCACCTGCGCTGCGGACCTGTATCAATATGGATAAAGTTTTTGTAAACCCCAAGACCTCCATATGCATACCTATCAGCGCTTGCTCTTGTCTGGGACAGATCAAGGTCTGGAAGTCGAAAATCTAGTGCTTTCCCGAGTTTGTGAAATGAATTCTTGGCGACCATAACACTTCGACGCCGGAGCATTTCATTTGTCCTGTGAGTGCGAAAACCCGAGAGTATTTCTACAGAGATAGACCTTGTGTCGTCTTTACTTTCGTCACATATCTTTGCCAAGATTTGCACAAGCCCTGGGTCCATGTTTTGGGCCTGATTATATCGCCAGTCACGACATATGTGACTAAATTTTGCGATTGCCGAATTCGAAACGTTCAAAGACTTAGGAACAACTAAATTCATTTCTTCGCCAGTATGGACACTCCTCAAAGCCAATTTCAGGTACTGATCATATAGATTTGGAAGGATTTTCGGCGTGAACAACTGTTTAGAAGGCCCAAGCACTGCTGGTTCCAAATCTATGAATTCTTTCCCTGGTCGTTGAAAAATTGTCTGCTTTTTCTGCGGCAATAGTAATGGAGAGCTCTTTTTCTTCAGATCGACAATTGGATCTGAAGCCTGCACTGCACTTGCAGCAAGTATGCCAGCGCAAAAAGCGCGACGATTTATGATTTTTCGACTTTGCACAGATACCCAAGAGCAAAAAATATGCCTATTGCCTGAAGGTATATGGAAAGTCGCGTAACTATGCTAAGGTTAACGGCAATCAAGTCACATAGAAGGGGTACATATGATTAGCGAAAGCAATACTTGCGAAATTTGTCATTACGTCTTTTCTGAAACTGACAAACATGGCGAAATAAAATATCAATGCCGCCGGCTACCGCCTACGATCATAAACAGTTCTAGTCCTGCGATGTTTCCAAAAGTGTTGCCAAACTGGAATTGTGGTGAATTTAAGCAGAAATAAAGCCACTCTCGGAAAATTTCCCATGATAATTAGGCTATAATAACTGAAGGTTGCTCAAATTATCGCATAACCACACTAAAACAACGTTATCCAAGGTCGTTATCCTAATTATGCGAACTTTTAGTACTTTTCTAATCTTAATACTTTGTGCCACTTCAGGCAAAAGCCAAACAATGTTTGGACACTCTAACACTGGGTGTATCGAATTTATACAGACAGGTGAAGAAAATGGTCCTGATCCTTCAGTAAACAGTTGGATTTTAGGTTATTTTAGTGGACGCATACGAGAAACAAATCGCGAATTACAAATTATTAATGTATTGAACATACCTCTTTATGATTTGTTACATAAAACCTGTGTCAATGATCCAAACTTAAATCTGCAAGAAGCAGCTGACCTTGTATATTTATCGATTCCCTAATTTCGTATTTGGTGCGTTTTTTTAAACTAACTAACATAATCGTATCCCAGGTCGTTATTACAGATAAGCACGGGATTTAGGAGATAAAAACAATGCTGAAATTTAAACTTTGTGCAATCACCGCTGCGGCGACACTTGTTTCTGCATGCCAGCCATTAGTGGTAGCAACCGCAAATGGAAGCGCAGGACTTCAAACACAAGCGAACACACTGACCGTTAATGAAGCCTACCCAATCAAAGGGTCAGAAAAGGTATCCGTGCATGCCTATTCATACTTGCGTGTTAGCCCTCACTGCTCACGAACTGTTGCTATTAGTTTCCGATCATTGCTTGCATACCCACAAACACTCATTGCCTTACGTAACAGAGCTATGATCACGGGAGCCAATGCTTTGGCAATTACAGATTGGAATGAGCAGTCTGGATATACGACCTTGAGCGCCCATTTCTTTGACTGTCATTCAAAAAAAGGTCTTTGAAGAATTTAATGCTCCCTCTGCCCTACAATTTTGATGCTGTTCCAGGGCAGAGGGTGGTATTACATGTCGAAATGCTACGCTGACACGATATCCATCCATTGGATATATCACTACATGGATTGGTGTATTATATGAATAGACGTGCTTTGCGTCAGGTAGCAATATTTCAAAAAGACAAACACTCATCTAATAGTGGCTAACTGTCGATCGCTATATCGATCGTTCAATCTTTCACACATGTGTAGGTGAAATGATAGAAACGTAAGACTCAGAGTAAATTTTACTTATTTTCGATCGCATCAAAAAAAGTAAAAATAGTTCATCAATTATTGATAAAATTCTCAATGTCATGCGTAGGGGAAACGCAATCACAATTGTAAATTGTATTAATGTACCTGAATTCCT
>WTJN01000057.1 GCA_011526265.1 Candidatus Arcticimaribacter sp.
GTCAGAGAGTAGGATATCCATTCAGGTTGTCAGATCACTTCGTTGTAAGCATTCGCAATAGAGGCGCACGTCAGCTTTTCAAGAGTTGTCAAACAGACCCATGGTGTGGTTTCCTTGAATGAGCGCTTACGGGAGCAAACAATGTATTATCGCGGAGCTAAAGTTACATCTTCCAAACGAACTGATGAAAAAGTCTGTCTTGTCTTTCATGACGAAGGAAACTGATGGCATGAATAATATGAGCATGTCATTTCGTGCTGATCTAAGTGCAAACTCACTTTTGCTCGTTCAATTATTTCCATCCAAGAAAGATAGTGAAGCACATGAAAAAGCCGTAAGCGCGATGGTGAAACAAATCAAAGAAGGCGGCGCTCGCGTTGAACAAATATAGGGCGAAGTTAGTAACTCGTTTGTCAGCGGCAACCTAACCCTCAACGACTTAAAAGGCGGCAGTTGAAGGCAAAAAAGAAAAGGCCCAAACAGTGCGTCTCTGTATGGGCCAGTCTACAACAACAAGCAGGGAGGAAAGTTGCTGTCTTAGTAGTAATGCTGCATCGCGGCATTGCATATGCGGCATTTTATCACTTTCGATATTATAGTTCTAAGGTTAGCCTTTTCTCACATCGCGCTTGTAGCCAACACAAGCAGCTTGATGGGCGTGGACGACGTTCAGGGAGGAGTTGTCCACGCTACACAGTCAACTTTAAATCAGGATCATCCCACGGCGACGTGAGTTCGGCTTGTTATGCTGCCAAATAGCCGCATGTTATTTATTTTATTGCCCGCGATCCTAACTCACATCTATGACGCGGATTTTATCAAATCGAAAATTCCAGCGCATAGTATTAGCAAGTTTGATTTTAATTCCTGAGCTACCACTGCTCGTTTGGTATTTGACCACCCAATATTGATGGGGCTATTAAACTGCTAACTTGAAGTCTGGATCATCCCAAGGCGAAGACGGCTGAGTTAAGTCGTCCAATCTCATGCACCCTAACGCCATCGCAAGGGCAACTAGCCCGTCAATTTTACTGTAGCGTTTGGCTTTGTGCAGTTTCTTGTTTCCAGCAGGGTCAGATTGCACCACCGCACCCGCCGCGCACATGTTAAGAATTGGGTTGGCACCGTGGCACAGCTTGCGCTTTGCGACTAGGCGTTCGAGTTTATCAAACGCAGGAGACATATCCCGAAACCCCTGCCTGAATGGCTGCATGGGTATTTGTACGCCGATATTGTCCAGCTCTCGTGTCGCCATTTGGTAATTTTGTCCAGTTGTGATACTCTATACTTGCCAATATGAAGGAAATAACGATGCCTAAGCGTTCATTGGAGCAGCGGGTCGGCAGCGTCGTGATCTATTTTTGCATCGCGGTTACAGCTGCTATTTCGCTATATGTAACGTTTATTGTGGTCTAGCAATCAATCCGTCATCAAGCGTAAACCACTCATAGCTGAGTAGAATGTTGATCGCGATGAATGCAAGGACAATTCTAAAACTCTCTTAATTCATCTATCAAGTTTCCATTCGATTATAGATACTTACATTGTATGCAATTGTATTTATTAGATTTTTCGGTGTATCCCACTAATTGGTTAAAAATGAGTTCAAAAACCTGCAACACATGTAACGTTTCTGGAAATCAACTGATGGACACTTGCCCAGAATGTGGTGACCCGTTTGTAAACCAATTTCGTCCGCAAAGTTTCCGAACGACGCTTGGGGTTCTGGGATTAATAGCGATAGCATCAGTCTTCGTTTTGTAACCTGAAATTGGGATATTTTATGAGTGTAGTTGAAGAATTTTGGCTGCAGGAAAGAATACTTCGTTTCTTTCGTCTGCGGCACAACGTTGGAACCAGTGAACTTAGACGGGTAGCAATGCTTGCAGGTTATTTGTGCCCACAAGGTCGCATCACGGAGGCAGGGCGTACATTTGCCCAAAACCTTTGTGCAGAAACTTTACAAAGGCGCGAGGATAACCGACCTAATCCGCCGTCGGCTTGGACGAATACCTAAATAGCAGCGTTGTGATCAATTTTTTATCTCGGGTATTACTGCTTTGTCGCCGTATGTAACTTTATTGCGGCCTAGAAATTAAATCGTCTGCTCCAACCTTTGCAATCGCTGAACGTGTTTTTGTCTCTAGCTTTGCAACGCCATTGAGTGTTTGGAGATCGAAGGGTGCTGTAAGACTAAAGAGCCTAAGCATCCGCATGCATATAATGCTTCGTTGCGAGGTATTGATAACATTGACTGGAATAGTAACGGGATTTAATCT
>WTJN01000026.1:0-6269 GCA_011526265.1 Candidatus Arcticimaribacter sp.
GAAAAAGAAGCGGTAGAACACATCTATCGTCAACTGCGGAATGCTGAACCACCCGATGAGGAAACAGCCCGTGGGATCATTGACAAACTATTCTTCTCCGATCAACGCTACAACCTTGGTGAAGTGGGTCGTTACCGAATGAACAAAAAACTGGGCAATGATATTGAATTGGACAAACAAGTATTGACCAAGCAAGACATCATTACCATCATCAAATATTTGATTGAGTTGATTAATTCGAAGGCAGAGATCGACGATATTGATCACTTGTCTAACCGTCGTGTTCGTACGGTAGGCGAACAACTTTCTTCGCAGTTTGGGGTTGGACTTGCCCGTATGGCAAGAACCATTCGCGAACGAATGAATGTCCGCGATAATGAGGTATTTACACCCATTGACTTGATCAATGCCAAGACATTATCTTCTGTCATCAACACTTTCTTCGGAACCAATCAGCTGTCGCAGTTCATGGATCAAACCAATCCATTGGCTGAGATTACCCACAAGCGTCGTTTGTCTGCACTTGGGCCTGGAGGGCTTTCCCGTGAACGTGCAGGATTTGAGGTGCGCGACGTGCATTATACTCACTACGGTCGACTGTGTCCGATTGAAACTCCTGAAGGACCCAACATTGGTTTGATTTCTTCATTGAGTGTTTTCGCTAAAGTGAATAACCTTGGTTTCATTGAAACACCTTACCGCAAAGTTACCGAAGGAAAAATTGACCTTGAAAACCCCATTTATCTCAGTGCCGAAGAGGAAGAGGATAAATTGATCGCTCAAGCAAATATTCCATTCGATAAAAACGGAAAGATTACCGCCGATAAAATCATTGCGCGGGAAGAAGCTGACTACCCCGTAGTCGACCCAAAACAAGTTCATTACACCGATGTAGCGCCTAATCAGATCGCTTCGATTTCTGCCTCCTTGATTCCCTTCTTGGAGCACGATGACGCCAACCGCGCCTTGATGGGATCAAACATGATGCGTCAGGCTGTTCCATTGTTGCGTCCAGAGTCGCCCATTGTAGGCACAGGATTAGAGCGTCAAGTAGCCACTGACTCTCGTGTATTGATCAATGCCGAGGGAGATGGTGTTGTTGAGTATGTAGATGCCAACATGATTACCATCAAATACACCTACTCCGAGCGCGAACAAAAAGTAAGATTTGACGGCGATGTGAAGTCGTATGACTTGATCAAGTTTAGAAAAACCAATCAAGGTACGTGTATCAACCTAAAGCCAATTGTTCGCAAAGGCGACAAGGTGCAAAAAGGTCAAGTCTTGTGTCAAGGTTATGCCACCCAGGACGGTGAACTCGCCCTTGGAAGAAACATGAAAGTGGCCTTCATGCCTTGGAAAGGATACAACTTCGAGGACGCGATTGTGATTTCAGAAAAAGTAGTGCGTGAGGACATCTTTACTTCCATACATATTGATGAATATTCACTGGACGTTCGCGATACCAAGCTCGGTGCCGAAGAACTCACCGATGATATTCCCAACGTGAGTGAGGAAGCCACCAAAGACTTGGATGAGCATGGAATGATTCGCATTGGTGCAGAAGTTAATCCAGGGGATATTTTGATTGGAAAAATTACGCCAAAAGGAGAATCAGATCCCACTCCAGAAGAAAAACTTCTCCGTGCCATCTTTGGTGATAAAGCAGGCGATGTGAAAGATGCATCATTGAAAGCACCTCCATCGCTTCGCGGAGTCGTTATTGACAAGAAAATTTTTACGCGTTCGATTAAAGACAAGCGTAAACGCAATCAGGACAAGCAAGAGCTCGAAGCCCTTGAAACGGCATACGACGTGAAGTTTGATGAACTTCGTGCTGTTATGGTCGAAAAACTTTTCTCCATCGTCAACGGTAAAACCTGTCAAGGAGTTGAAAACGATCTCGGTGAAGAGGTCCTTCCAAAAGGGAAAAAGTATACCCTCAAAATGCTTAGTAAAGTCGAGGACTATACCCACCTAACCATGGGAACATGGACAACTAATGCTGAGACCAATGCGTTGATTGCCGACCTTCTTCATAACTACAAGATCAAAGAAAACGATCTTCAGGGAGCGCTACGCCGCGAGAAATTCACCATCAGTGTTGGGGACGAACTTCCCGCAGGAATCAAGCGCTTGGCAAAAGTTTATATTGCCAAGAAACGCAAACTGAAAGTTGGAGATAAAATGGCTGGACGCCACGGAAATAAAGGGATTGTTGCCCGTATCGTTCGCGATGAAGACATGCCCTTCTTGGAAGACGGTACACCGGTAGATATTGTTTTGAACCCACTAGGGGTACCTTCCCGAATGAATATTGGTCAGATCTACGAGACCGTATTGGGATGGGCAGGTCAAAAACTAGGTCAAAAGTACGCGACGCCAATTTTTGATGGAGCAAGTGCACAGGAAATCGACGCCCTTACCGCCGAGGCAGGTGTACCACAATACGGTCACACTTACCTCTACGACGGGGGCACTGGAGAGCGCTTCGATCAACCCGCTACAGTAGGGGTCATATACATGCTCAAACTGGGGCATATGGTTGACGACAAAATGCACTCCCGTTCGATTGGTCCTTACTCACTCATTACCCAACAGCCTCTCGGAGGAAAAGCTCAATTTGGTGGGCAGCGTTTTGGGGAAATGGAAGTTTGGGCATTGGAAGCCTACGGGGCATCCAGTACCCTGCAAGAAATTTTGACCGTTAAATCCGATGATGTGATTGGACGTGCCAAAACGTATGAATCAATTGTGAAAGGTGAAACCCTCCCAGAACCAGGGTTGCCCGAATCATTTAATGTATTGATGCACGAATTGAAAGGACTTGGTTTAGATATTCGATTAGAAGAATAAATCACCCTTTCTGTTAAACAACAACAAAAAAAAGTAGCTCGAGTTATGGCACGATATAATGACAACGTAACCCAGAAAAAATTCAATAAAATTTCCATCGGACTTTCCTCTCCAGAGGTTATCCTTGGTAATTCGCGTGGAGAGGTCTTAAAACCCGAAACCATCAATTACCGCACCCACAAACCCGAACGTGACGGTTTGTTTTGTGAGCGCATCTTCGGTCCAGTAAAAGACTTTGAATGTGCTTGTGGTAAATACAAACGCATCCGATACAAAGGAATCGTGTGTGATCGCTGTGGGGTAGAGGTAACCGAGAAAAAAGTACGTCGCGACCGCGTTGGCCATATCAACTTGGTCGTACCCGTTGCACACATTTGGTATTTCCGTTCATTGCCCAACAAAATTGGATACCTTCTCGGATTGCCTTCCAAGAAGTTGGACATGATCATTTATTATGAGCGTTATGTCGTTATTCAAGCGGGTCTAGCGGTCAATGAAGAGGGAGAATCACTCCAGAAAATGGATTTCCTTACCGAAGAAGAGTACCTCAATGTGATGGAGCGTCTTCCCGACGATAACCAATATCTCGAGGATGGAGACCCTAACAAGTTTATCGCCAAGATGGGGGCTGAGTGTTTGATCGAATTATTGCAGCGTATTGATTTGGAATCTCTTTCGTATGAATTGCGCCACAAAGCCAATAACGAGACGTCCAAGCAGCGTAAAACAGAAGCGTTGAAGCGCCTTCAAGTGGTGGAAGCGTTTAAAGATGCCAATAGTCGCAAAGAAAACCGTCCAGAGTGGATGATCATGAAAGTCATTCCTGTGATCCCACCAGAACTGCGTCCTCTTGTTCCGCTTGATGGTGGTCGCTTTGCAACCTCCGACTTGAACGATCTTTATCGTCGAGTGATCATTCGTAATAATCGTCTCAAGCGTTTGGTAGAAATCAAAGCCCCTGAGGTGATCTTGCGCAACGAGAAACGTATGTTGCAAGAATCGGTGGATTCCTTATTCGATAATACGCGTAAATCCTCCGCAGTGAAGACCGACGCTAACCGACCGCTAAAATCACTTTCCGACTCATTGAAAGGGAAGCAAGGACGTTTCCGTCAGAACTTGCTCGGAAAACGTGTGGACTACTCTGCCCGATCTGTCATCGTTGTTGGACCAGAATTAAAATTATACGAATGCGGTCTGCCCAAAGACATGGCCGCGGAACTATACAAGCCATTCATCACCCGTAAGTTGATAGAACGCGGGATTGTGAAAACGGTGAAATCCGCCAAAAAAATTATCGATCGCAAAGAGCCTGTCGTATGGGATATCCTCGAGAATGTGCTCAAAGGACACCCAGTGCTATTGAACCGTGCTCCCACTTTGCACCGATTGGGAATCCAAGCATTCCAGCCAAAATTGATAGAGGGGAAAGCGATTCAGTTGCACCCGCTCGTGTGTACGGCCTTTAACGCCGACTTTGACGGCGATCAAATGGCAGTGCACCTTCCGTTGGGCCCTGAAGCCATTCTTGAAGCACAATTGCTTATGTTGGCTTCGCACAACATTTTGAACCCTGCCAACGGGTCACCGGTTACCGTACCGTCACAAGACATGGTCTTGGGCTTGTACTACATGACCAAAGCCCGTAAGTCGACCAAGGAAGTTCCTGTGCGTGGCGAAGGCTTGACCTTCTACAATGTAGAAGAAGTGCATATTGCTTACAACGAAAAACGCGTTGATCTCAATGCCATGGTCAAGATCCGTACCAAGGTATTGAATGAAAATGGCGATTTGGAATATCAAATTATCGACTCAACTGTTGGTCGAATTCTGTTCAACGAAGTGGTGCCAGAGCAGGCAGGTTACTTCAACGAAGTATTGACCAAGAAAAACCTTCGTGACATTATTGGTCAGATCTTGAAAGTGACCAGTGTGCCAGAAACGGCAGAGTTCTTGGATAAAATCAAAGACATGGGGTATGGATTCGCTTTCAAAGGAGGACTTTCGTTCAGCCTGGGCGATATCATTATTCCACCAGAAAAGTCACCCTTGATTGAAGAGGCCAATAAAAAAGTAGACGCCATTTTGGGCAACTACAACATGGGATTGATTACCAATAACGAGCGTTACAATCAAATCATTGACGTTTGGACGTCGACCAATTCCAACTTGACTTCCTTGGCGATGAAACGCATTAGCGAAGACCAACAAGGCTTTAACTCGGTATACATGATGTTGGATTCGGGTGCACGGGGGTCAAAAGAGCAAATCCGTCAGTTGACAGGGATGCGTGGTTTGATGGCCAAGCCAAAGAAATCGACAGCCGGTGGAGGAGAGATTATCGAGAACCCTATCCTTTCGAACTTTAAAGAAGGACTTTCGATTCTCGAATACTTTATTTCTACACACGGTGCCCGTAAAGGGTTGGCAGACACCGCATTGAAAACGGCTGATGCAGGGTACTTGACCCGTCGCTTGGTCGATGTGTCTCAAGATGTTATCATCAACACAGAAGACTGTGGCACATTGCGTGGAATTGAAGTGACACCCTTGCGTAAAAACGAAGAAATCGTTGAAAAACTTTCCGACCGTATTCGTGGGCGTGTAGCTTTAGAAGACATCGTTAACCCATCCACGGGTGAAGTCGTCGTCGAGGCAGGCCAAGAGATTCTTGATCTTGTTGCTGACAGCATCGACAATATGCCCATTGACAAGGTGGAAGTACGCTCTCCATTAACTTGTGAGGCGAAGCGCGGAATTTGTGCTGCATGTTACGGCAGAAATCTTGCCACCGGTAAAATGGTGCAAAAAGGAGAAGCCGTGGGTGTTGTTGCCGCACAATCCATTGGTGAGCCAGGAACACAGCTTACGCTCAGAACCTTCCACGTGGGTGGGGTAGCCGGAAACATTTCCGAAGAAAATCAACTCATTACAAAGTTTGACGGAGTTGCTGAAATCGACGATCTAAAAACCGTTAAGGGAACCGATCAAGAAGGCAATGCAGCAGATATTGTGATCTCTAGAACTACAGAAATTCGTTTGATTGATAAGAAAACCAAAAGTGTTTTGTCGACCAACAATATTCCTTACGGTTCTGTCTTGCACATTAAAAATGGCGCAAGCTTGAAAAAAGGAACAGCCGTCTGTTCTTGGGATCCATTCAACGGTGTCATTGTTTCTGAGTTTTCAGGGAAAATTGTTTACGAAAACATTGAGCAAGGAGTGACTTATCAAGTTGAAATCGATGAACAAACCGGTTTCCAAGAAAAAGTAATTTCAGAATCTCGAAACAAAAAACTCATCCCTACCTTGGTCATTCAAGACAACAAGGGGAATGTTTTGCGTTCCTATAACCTACCGGTTGGTGCGCACCTTATGGTCGATGATAATGAGAAAATTAAAGAAGGAAAAGT
>WTJN01000026.1:6369-8918 GCA_011526265.1 Candidatus Arcticimaribacter sp.
CGGTTGGTGCGCACCTTATGGTCGATGATAATGAGAAAATTAAAGAAGGAAAAGTGTTGGTTAAAATCCCACGTAAATCGGCCAAGTCGGGCGATATTACGGGAGGACTACCACGGGTGACCGAGCTCTTTGAAGCCCGAAACCCTTCCAACCCGGCTGTTGTATCAGAAATCGACGGGGTGGTTTCCTTTGGAAAAATCAAGCGTGGAAATCGCGAAATCATTGTGCAATCCAAGTTTGGTGATGTCAAGAAATATTTGGTCAAGCTATCTAACCAAATCTTGGTACAGGAGAACGATTTCGTCAAAGCGGGAATGCCCCTTTCAGACGGATCGATTACGCCATTGGATATCCTTAAAATCAAAGGCCCATCGGCGGTGCAACAATACTTGGTGAATGAAGTTCAGGAAGTTTACCGCCTACAGGGGGTAAAAATCAACGACAAGCACTTTGAAGTTGTTGTGCGTCAAATGATGCGTAAAGTAAAAATCCAAGATCCGGGAGATACCTTGATGCTTGAAGGTCAGTTGGTACACAAATACGACTTTATCGAAGAAAACGACGGGCTCTACGGCAAGAAAGTCGTCGAGGAAGTGGGTGATTCAGAAAACCTTAAAGCAGGGCAAGTCATTACTTCACGCGATCTGCGCGATGAAAATTCGTATCTGAAACGCGAGGGCAAAGCCTTGGTGAGTGCACGTGATGCGCAACCGGCAACGGCGACCCCCGAGCTGCAAGGAATTACCCGTGCATCGCTCCAAACCAAGTCCTTTATCTCTGCAGCTTCCTTCCAGGAAACGACAAAGGTATTGAACGAAGCAGCGGTGAGCGGAAAAGAAGATACCCTCGAAGGATTGAAAGAGAACGTTATTGTTGGACACAAAATCCCCGCAGGTACGGGTCTTCGCGAATACAACGACGTGATCGTTGGTTCAAAAGACGAGTATACCAGTTTGTTGATTAACAAAGAAGCGGAAGAGGAAGTAAAGCTATAAGGCATGAGCGATCAGGCAGGAAAAGAGCAGAAAATCAATATCGAATTGGATGAAAAAACCGCAGAGGGAACCTACAGTAACCTCGCGATCATCAACCACTCGATCTCTGAATTTATTGTCGACTTTATTGCCATGATGCCCGGGGCACCCAAGGCGAAAGTGAAGTCACGTATCATCTTGACTCCCGAACACGCCAAGCGTTTGCACAAAGCACTCGGAGAAAACATCCAACGCTTTGAGCAGGCCAATGGCCAAATCAACGCCCAAGAGCAACCGCCCATTCCACTGAACTTTGGTCCAACTGGAGAAGCGTAAAAACACATCCCTGACGAGAGTCGGGGATTTTTTTTATCTTGTTGGAAACAACGATACCATGGCCGAAGAACGTTTCCAGTCCTTTCAAGAATTTTACCCTTTTTACCTTAGCGAACACCAAAACAAAACCAGCCGTACCCTTCACTTTATTGGGACCTTTTTGGTGTTTTTGTTGTTGGGATTTTTTATTGTTGCGCAGAAAGAAGCCAGGTTTTGGATTGCCCTCCCTTTAGTAGGCTACGGCTTTGCCTGGGTGGGCCACGCCTTTTTTGAAAAGAACAAACCTGCCACCTTTAAATATCCACTGTGGAGCCTCCGTGGCGACTTTAAACTTTTCTTTGAAATCCTTTTTGGAAAAAGAGGGTTTGACGCCAGCAGGGATTGAGTTCATTGATTATTGAATTTCAGGTATAGACAAGTGGGGTGTAGTAAAGTATACATTTCAGGTGCCGTTTATTTCACAAAAAACGTATAGCCAATTTTCACACCCAGTGTGGTGTGAAAAATAGTGGATTCCCCCGCAAATAAATAATCTTTGGGTATCCATTCATCAAAAATGGAGGTTGACCTGTCCACAGGGTTAACAACATTTGTATAAGAGAAGTCTCTTTTTGCAAATCCAATACCACCGTAGAGATCAATGTTTAACCGATTAGAGACAATGTAATTTATACCTCCTTTGAGGTGTAGGCCATATTTTTCTTTGTTAAATGTTGCCCTATCGAACGTGGTTTCAAACCCAGAATTTGCTTTTTGATAACTGCCTGATTCTAATACATCTCTCATATTGATGAAAAAGAATTCCAATGCCGCATAGGTGTAAGACTTTTGGGTGTTTTTAAACAAATATTTTATTTCAGGGCGTACTTCAAAAAAAGAATAGTCTTGTCCCCAAACCAAACCGTTCAATCTCCAATGATTTAAAAAATTATTTCCCATACCAAAATCAATACTATACCCTAATTTTTTATCGGAAATGTATTCCACTCCAACTCTAAGCCTTGGATTGTGGTCGATCATTGGGAGAGGATTGATTTTAACCATCAACCTTTGTTTTACCTCAAGGTGTTCTTGTGCAAAACCACCTTGAATCGATAACAAGCATATCCATAAAACGATGATTGACTTTTTCATTGTGTTCTCTTAAAAAGAATTCATTGGGTCATAATAGATGTTTTGTCTTGTAAACGATCGGCAGGGGAATTTTTATTCAAAATTTATTTCCTGTGTCTGCTCAAT